>CANRVK010000314.1 GCA_947643285.1 uncultured Eubacteriaceae bacterium | reverse complement strand
CTTGCGGGTTTGCTTATTAAGTACCAACGTCTTCCAAGGGGCTTCTTTTGGAATAGGTCTTGCCTTCCGCTACTTTATTTTCGTGGGCTAGTAATTGTTGCATGAATAACTGGGTAAATTATATTTATTAGGATATAAGATTGTTAATAGTTTATAGTTTATTTAAAGATTAATGTAAGGGTGTATTAGATTGTGAAAGTATGGATTTGTTATAGTTTGAAAAATGTTATTTATTGTAAGGTAGATTTAAAAGGAGATGCTGGCAAAAAGGATAATATATGATTGTTTTTTTATTTTGGAGTTTAAGATTGATTGCACATTGATATTTAAAATTGACAGCAACGTAATCAGAACAATAAATCGGGTTTAAAGGGAATGTTACTATGGGAATGAAAGACGACTGGAGATTATTACATAATGATATTGAATATCTAAAAAAAGCGGAATTAAATCCAACAGACGGAGAGGAAATTTGCAGACATACACGCCATTTGAGATGTTGTAAATTTTGTTTAGAACCAGTTCAGGATAATCCATATCAATGGTGGTTTCTTCCGCTTAATTTGTCATGTTGTATTTGTGAAGAGTGTTATAATGATTTTAAAGAAGATTTTGAATGGAAAAAACTTGATGGTTGGGATATAGAGTGGGGCGAGTAAAATTCTAGTTTCATGGGATAGAGGTTATTTTCTAATGCCATATTTTCATCTATAATTTAATAAATACATATTTAAGGATAGTACATAATAATTTATATTTGATTATTGGGTTACAAATAAAAATATCCATCTTGCTGTGACATTTGAGCATAAGAATAATAAGTTTCTTTTGAGAACATATTACAGTAAAATAAAACAGAAATATTTATGATACATGTGAAGGGCTTCCTGTTTGTAGAAGGGCTAATAAAGTAGCTCAGGGCAGGGAATGATTCCAAAAGAAGCCCCTTGGAAGACGTTGGTACTTAATGAGCAGTTTCGCAAGAAGCGAAACTGCTCATTAAGTACCGCTACGTCTGGAACGGAGCGGGAGCGCGGCTTCGTTGGAACATTCCCTGCCCTGAGCGGAAATATAATTTATATGATAAAAAAATAACAAAATTTGAGGAGAAAGATGGAGAGGAAAGAGAAAAAATCTAAGAAAAAACAGATCGTAAAACTTTTGGGAATAGTATTATCCTTAGTGATTTTAGGATTTATGCTCTATCAATTTGTGCAGAATTGGAATGATATTCAGCCATATTTAGCGAATACAAATTGGATTATTTTAATAATAGCTATTATTTTATATGCGATTGCTTTTCTTTCAACAGGCTATAATTGGGCTTATGTGCTGTGGAATCTAGATCCTAGACTCACAAGGCGAGAGTATTTGAATATTCACATGATATCTGCACTGGCTCGTTATATTCCCGGAGGTATCTGGAATATTGTGGGAAAGGCATATATGTGTACAGAAAAAGGGGTGGAAAAAAGCGCCACTACAGCTAGTATGATATTAGAATATGTATTTCAAATCATATCCAGCGGATTATTTTTTATCTTTTTTTTGCCTGTTCTGATGAAAGAAGTGTTGAATTTATGGCTTACGATAGCATTTATCGCAGGGATTTTAGTCGTTTTATTGCTGCTCCCATGGGGAGTGAGAGTGGGAACGAAACTTTTGGGAAAGATATTTAAAGAGGATCTCGCAGAGATTTATTTGACAAATCGTTATGTATATTCTGTATTGCTGCGCTATATGGCGGTCTGGATTTTCACTGGATTCGGGCTGATTGTTTTGGTGAAAGCATTTTCTGAAATAGAATTTATGCAAGGGATTTATTTGATACTCTCTTATCCTATTTCTTGGGTGGTGGGATTTTTAAGCCCTTCTCCTAATGGCATGGGAATACGAGAGGGAGTATTGAGTTTATTATTAGGGAGCAGTTATAGTTATGAGTTAGTATTATTGATCACTTTGACAACGAGGATCTGGACTATGTTAGGAGAGGCAGTGGCATTTGTCGGGTATCAGATTTATTATCATATGGGAAAATAGAGGCGGCGGTTGTGAGAGAGAGAGTTTTATTTATTACGACAAAAAATTTGGATTATTTGAGAAATACACAGGAGATAAATTTATTAAAGCAGCATGGGAAAGAGGTTTTGATCTTAGGGAGTTATGATAGGAGTTATATTAAGAGGTTATGTTATGTTTATTGGAAATTATTGTTATTGTCACGGAAAAAGTTTGATCTTGTTTTTGTTGGATTCGCACCACAGCTCATTGTACCATTTTTTTTCTGGAAATTCAGAGAGAAGAAATTAGGAATAGATTTTTTTATTTCTTTGTATGATACCATGATTTGGGATAGAAAAAAATGGAAAGATGGTTCTTTTTTTGCGAAATTGTTCTGGAGGCTGGATAGAAATACGATTCAGAAGGCAGATATAGTGATCGCAGATACAAAAGCGCATGGAGCATATTTTGTCAAAGAATTTGGGCTTTCTGAGGAAAAGTTAAAGGTGCTTTATTTAGAAGCAGATACTAAGATTTATGAGAAAAGAAAGAAAGAAAAGAAAAAAGAATGGCAGGATAAATTTATTGTTTTATATTTTGGAAGCATATTACCTTTACAAGGAGTCGATATTGTGTTAAAATCAGCACAGATTTTGAAAGAAAAAAAAGATATTCAATTTGTGATAATTGGACCTGTAAAGGAAAAAATAGAATCAGAAAATATTTTATATATTTCATGGGTGGAGCAGGAAGAATTAGCGGATTGGATTGCGATGGCTGATCTGTGTTTGGCAGGACATTTTAATAAAGAGATTGAAAAAGCAAAAAGAACGATACCGGGAAAGGCATATATTTATCATGCGATGGGGAAAAAAATGATTTTAGGAGAGAACTTGGCGAATCATGAACTATTTGAAGAAGGGCAGGAGGGAATCTATTTTGTGGAAATGGGGAATCCACAGAAATTGGCGGAAAAAGTCATGGAAGTCAAAGGAGAGGAAAAATGAAATTAATCATTCAGATACCATGTTATAATGAAGAAGCGACACTTCATATCGCGCTTCAGGATTTACCAAAAAAAATAGAAGGAATCGATGAAATTGAATATTTGATTATTAATGATGGAAGTAAGGATAGGACAGTGGAAGTTGCGAGAAAATGGGGAGTCAATTATGTGGTGAATTTTAAAAGGAATAAGGGACTCGCTTATGGATTTTTGGCAGGGATAGATGCTTGTCTGAGAAATGGAGCTGATATCATTGTCAATACCGATGCAGATAATCAATATGTAGCGGCGGATATTGAGAAATTAGTGCGCCCTATTTTAGAGGGAAAGACAGATATTGTGATAGGAGAAAGACCGATTGATGAAACGGAACATTTTTCGCCTCTGAAAAAGAAATTGCAGCATTTTGGAAGTTATGTGGTCAGAATAGCTTCTAAATCTGATATTCCAGATGCTCCTAGTGGATTTCGCGCATATAGCAGAGAGGCTGCTATGCGGCTAAATGTGATAAATGAATACACTTATACTTTAGAAACGATTGTACAGGCAGGGAGAAGTAAAATAGCGATGACGTCTGTTCCGATTCGGACGAATCCAGAATTGAGAAAATCTAGATTATTTCATAGTATGTTTGGATATGTGAAAAAATCAATGGTTACAATATTGAGAGCGTTTATGATGTATAAACCATTAAAGTTTTTCTCTATTATTGGGGTGGTTGTGTTTTTATTAGGAGCTGTGATCGGAGTCCGATTTTTAGTATTTTTCTTTTCTGGTTCGGGAAATGGACATGTACAATCGCTGATTTTAGCTAGTACATTGATGCTGTTAGGATTTCAGACGATTATTGTAGGACTGCAGGCGGATTTGATAGCTGCTAACCGTAAAATATTAGAAGATATTCAATATCGAGTGAAACGATTGGATTATGAAAATGATAAAAAATAGGTGATTGAGAAGGTGAAAAGGGGGACGCTCCGGCAAGGACGTATTCCAACGAAGCCGCGCTTTCGCTCCG
>CANRVK010000313.1 GCA_947643285.1 uncultured Eubacteriaceae bacterium | reverse complement strand
CCAGCCAACTAGCGGAGGCAAGGAAGTATTCCATAAGAAGCCCCTTGGAAGACGTCGGTACTTAATGAGCAAACCCGCAAGAAGCGGGTTCTGCGAATTTAGTACCGCTACGTCTGGAACGGAGCGAAAGCGCGGCTTCGTTGGAATACTTCCTTGCCGGAGCGTCCCCCTTTCCCTTTAAAATATCCCCACTCCCTAATCCCCAAAAACCAAGATTCATTTAACTATAAAATCCAAAAACTCCCTATTACATAATGGAAAAAGATAGAATTCATGAAATTTAGAAAAAAGGATATGCTAACATAAATAACAAACTTTTTATCGTGAAAAAATGAGGGAGATAGAAATGGATACAGAAAAAATAGAATTTATTTTAGATCAACTCTCACAACAGGAAGGGATTCCTGTGGAAGAAATAAAATCTGAAATTCAAAAAGGGATAGATTATGCTTTTCATACATCAAATGGATCTATAAAAAATATAGCCTCTAATTCTGATATTTCCCCTTCTGTAGAGGAAGTCCTCTCCTACCTGATAGAGCGTATCATAGAAAAGAGAAATCCCTGAAAAGAAACACCCTATCATTTTTTACCATATCTTTCAAATATACACATCATAGTTCTTTATAATTTTTACACAAAATCTGATTAAAATGGTATCCTCTGACAGCTAAAATTCATATAATATCAAAAAGACAAAATAAGGACTTTATTATTATGTCAACTCCTTCCATAGTTACCTCTATTGATATTATTAATCTTTCTCATGCTTTAAAAGATATTTGTGAAGTAAATTGTAAAACGCCGGAATGTTTAAATCAGACGTTAAAAATATTATTACAATATAATTTAATTAAGCTTAATCTCATATTTGGACAACAATTAGATTGTCAGGAAGAACCAAAAATGCCAGAAATACCCAAAAAAACAGAAAAACAAGAATAAAAATTTTTTATCACTCATCATGCAAAGCCGGGGAAACGAGAAATTCAAAAGACTCCCCGGAAAAATAATTTTTCACCTTTTTTTTCTTTTTACATATATTGACTTTTAGAAGAATTTTTATTTCTAGGAGGCATTTATGAAAAAGTTACTAGCATATGTCCTTTCCTTTTTCATGGTGGTATTAGGACTTGTCGGATGCCAGAAAAACGAAGATGGACTCATAAATCTCACATTAAATGAAGTCGCTCATTCTATTTTCTATGCACCACAATATGTCGCGATTGAATTAGGCTACTTTGAACAAGAAGGGATTTCTCTGACCTTAGTCAATGGTGCAGGAGCTGATAATGTCATGACCGCCTTAATTTCTAATGAAGCGGATATCGGCTTTATGGGTTCAGAAGCTTCTATTTATGTGTACTCAGAAGGCGCTAGTGATTACGCCGTTAATTTCGCTCAATTAACACAAAGAGCTGGTAATTTTTTAGTAGGAAGAACAGAAAATCCTTCTTTTACTTGGTCTGATTTAAAAGGAAAAGAAGTTTTAGGCGGAAGAGCAGGCGGTATGCCTGAAATGGTATTTGAATATATTCTAAAGCAAAATGGAATTGACCCCATAAAAGATTTAACCATTGTTCAAAATATCAATTTCGGTCTGACAGCAGGTGCTTTTTCCGGCGGTCAAGGGGATTATACCGTTGAGTTTGAACCATTTGCTACTGCATTAGAATCTGAAAATAAAGGGGTTGTTTTAGCTTCTTTAGGAGTAGACAGTGGCTATGTACCTTATACTGCATATTGTGTGAAAAAAAGCTATTTAGAAGAAAATCCCGAAATCATTCAGAAATTCACAAATGCGATTCAAAAAGGCTTAGACTATGTAAATACCCATACTGCTGAAGAAATCGCCTCTGTTATTGCCCCTCAATTTCCAGAAACAGATTCAGAAGATCTGAAAACGATTGTAGAAAGATATCTAGAACAGGATACTTGGAAAGAAAATCTTATCTTTGAAAAAGACAGTTTTGAACTTTTACAAGATATTCTAGAATCTGCCGGAGAATTAAAAGAACGTGTTCCTTATGAAACTTTAGTGACTACACAGTTTTCTCAACAAGCAGCAGAAAAATCCAAATAAAAATATCTTTCAAAACTAACATATTTTATACAAAACGTTCTATATAAAAAATTCATTCTGTATGAAATATGTTAGTTTTTTTGACTTCTAACAAGAACAGAACCCTATTCTCTTTTAAATCCACTTATTTTTTCTTGCCAAACTTTCGTTCTTTCTAGTATAACCAATCAGCATATGCGGCTGTTCTTCTTTTAAACACGCCAATATCGCATCCACATTTTCTTTTGGATGAAAAGAAGATACAAAATGAATCGACTTACTTCCAATAATACGAAGTGTATAAGTGACTTTTTCTTTATGAATCCGAAAATGATGAAAGCTACTATGTTTATACGCCCAAAGCATCTTATTCAGCGGCAAAATTCGTATCTGATCTTTAGACCATTCTATAAAATAATGCTTTGTGATATAAAAATTTTCCTTTTTTAAGAGTACATTTTGATTTAACTCTCTCTCTGCCTCACGTATCTGCCTCTTTACTGAACCATATTTGCGCAGTTTTAAGCAAGCTGGATAGGTTAAAGGATTGATGATATAGATAATCCAATTTATAAAAACAACTGTTGTCACAATCAAAAGTAAAATAGCTACTGTCATAAGACACACTGTTTTAAAGAGTAAATACTCTACTCCATTCACTAAAATACGAGAAGATACAGCAGATAATCCCTGTGCTGTCCATGATAAATCCTGCGCCATCTCTTTTATTAATTTGGTCAGCAGCTTTCCTCCATTTTGAAGTTTTGCTTTTATATGTACCTGTGAAATTTCTTCTGCCTTCTGCTTACTTTGAGAAGGGGTGAGCAAATAAAAAATACATGTGCCATCATATAAATTATAATAATAAGAACCGAGTATTTTTCCATTCTCTGTATAATCATATCCTGTATAATATAAAGTATCTGCTGTCATTTCAATATAGGTATTCCCATTTTTATACAATTCTTCGATTCCTAATGGTTCTTCTATCACAGTAGGTTTTAAAGCATCATAAAACGGAATTTTGTAAAATACAAATCCTGCTAGTAGTAAAACAAAGAAAGAATAAATACTCTTTTTGATGCTTATTTTTCGGATTTGTTTTTTTATATCCTTCATAAAATTTTACAGCCACAAAAAACCACGGCATTTAGGCAGTGGGAAAAGCAGCATTCTCCTTTCTGGAATTGACAAAATTTCTGTTCCATGATAAAACAAAGTATCAAATCCCCTCCATTCTTTTATAGACAGTATATCGTATAATTCTACAAGAATCAACCTTGCATTTCTTCTAAAATCTTGTTAGTATAGAATAGAACTTTCATCTGAAATTTTTCATCTCTAATGAAGAAAGGAAAATAAAGTTATTATGGATGCTTATACAAGTTTTGCACAAGTTTATGATTTATTCATGGATGATATCCCCTATAAAGAATGGTGTGATTATATCACAAATTTATTAAAAGACTATCACATAGAAAATGGTATTTTACTTGATTTAGGATGTGGAACAGGGAGTCTTACACAACTGCTCTCGAAACAAGGCTTTGATATGATCGGCGTTGACAATTCTTCTGATATGTTAGAAATAGCCATAGAAAAAAAAGAACAATCTGGTCAGGATATTTTATATCTTTTACAGGACATGAGGGAATTTGAACTCTATGGAACAGTGAAAGCCATCATCAGCATTTGTGATTCTATCAATTATATTCTCTCTTATGAAGATTTAGTACAAGTATTTCGCCTAGTCAATAATTATTTAGACCCAGAAGGAATTTTTATCTTTGATCTAAATACAGAATATAAATATACTTCTCTATTAGCTGATAATACGATTGCCGAAAACCGCGATAAAGGGAGTTTTATTTGGGAAAACTATTATTCAGAAGAAGAAAGAATCAATGAATATGATTTGACTCTATTTCTTCCTGTTCAGTCTGATAACCTCTATCAGAAATTTGTAGAAACTCATTATCAAAGATGTTACTCTTT
>CANRVK010000312.1 GCA_947643285.1 uncultured Eubacteriaceae bacterium | reverse complement strand
CCCAGAAACTGCTCATTAAGTGCCGACGTCTTCCAAGGGGTTTCTTTTGGAATAGTGGCTTGCCGCCGCTAGTTTATTAGTATAATCAAGGTATGAAGTTTGATGAGATGTTTGGATAACTTTTATGTTGAAAAAGGTAATATGTATATTATTTTATTTTTGTGAAATGACGAGTAATATATGATGAAAGATTTATTTGATTAAGTTGATTGTAAGAGAATAGGAAAAAAGGAATTAGGGTTAAAAATGAATGTTTGAGCATAGGGTGTAGAAAAAAGAGGGTGTGAAGAATATATGAAAAAGCCGTTAATAGGAATTACTACCAGTTTCAATAGAAAAGAGAATTTATTTGTTTTAAATAAAAAGTATGCAGAAGCTATAGTTAGGGCAGGGGGACTTCCTGTTCCTTTAGGGGCACAGAATATAACAGGAAATGTTGAGGAATGGATAGAGAGATTAGATGGAATTTTGTTTAGTGGAGGAACGGATATCTTGCCGAAGTATTTCGGGGAGGAGTGTTTAGATGGCTTCCCTATGGAATATGAAATAGTTCCAGAGAGAGATATGTTTGAAATAGAACTTTTTAGGGAAGCATGGAAAAAGAAGATGCCGATATTAGGAATCTGCAGAGGGATTCAGCTTATTGCAGTGGCAGCAGGCGGGAAAATTCTGCAGGATATTGAAACGGGAATGAAAAGAGTGATAAAAATTAGACATAGCCAGAAAGCTCCAGATTGGTGTGAAGAAGCAGGACATAAAATTTGGATAGAAAGAGAAACGAAACTTTGGGAATGTTATCAGAAAGAAGAAATATGGGTGAACAGTTTTCATCATCAGGCAGTTTCTATTATTCCAGATGGATTTTTACAGGTTGCTATTGCGGCAGATGGTGTGATAGAAGCGATAGAGGCGAAGGAATACCCTTTTTGTATTGGGGTGCAGTGGCATCCAGAAAGGACAGACGAGAGGGTAAGAGGAGATGCTAATTTATTCCGCACGTTTGTAAAAGAGAGTATTAATTATAGAAATGAGGATTAAATTAACCTGTTGTGTTAGTTGAATTAAGAAATACAATATGGTCAATCTAAGTATGACACATAGATATATCTTGAAAATTAACATGATAAAATTGATTTTTACTACAATTTTAGATACAAGAACTTGCTGCCCATTTGCAGAACAGCCGATAAAGTAGCGCAGGCAAAGAAGTATTCCAAAAGAAACCCCTTGGAAGACGTCGGCACTTAATGAGCGGTTTCGCAAGAAGCGAAACAGCGAATTTAGTGTCCGTTACGTCTGGAACGGAGCGAAAGCGCGGTTTCGTTGGAAACTTCTTTGCCTGTGCGGAAACTATTTTAAATGTAACACAAACAAATAGAATATTTTAGGATAAACACAGTTTCGTTTTGTAAATGAATATATTATAATAAAAATGTGACAGAAAATTAACAAAGAAATTGGAAATAGTGATAGAAAATAGATACAGAATGGAGGGCAGATAATGGAAAGTTGGAAGATACAGCTTCCTTCAGATGTGGTTTGGATTATACACAAGCTGCAGGAAAATGGAAAAGAGGCTTTTGCTGTGGGCGGATGTGTGAGGGATAGTATATTAGGAAAAAAACCAAAAGATTGGGACATCACTACATCAGCTTCTCCAGAAGAAGTGAAAAAAATATTTAAAAAAACAGTGGATACAGGTATTTTACATGGAACAGTTACTGTTATGGTAGGGAAAATAGGATATGAAGTGACAACTTATCGAATCGATGGGGAGTATGAAGATAACAGACACCCAAAAACCGTTACATTTACGGAAAATTTAGTGGAGGATTTAAAACGGAGAGATTTCACGATTAATGCGATGGCATATAATGAAAAGGTGGGTTTAGTAGATGTTTTCAGGGGAAGAGATGATTTGGAAAAAGGGGTGATACGTTGTGTAGGAATCGCGCAAGAACGTTTTGAAGAAGATGCTTTGAGAATGTTAAGGGCTGTGAGATTTTCAGCACAATTAAATTTTGAAATTGAGGAAAAAACGAAAGATGCAATAAAAGAACTCTCTTCTAACTTATCTTTTGTGAGTAAAGAGAGGATACAAACGGAATTGATGAAGTTATTGATTTCTGATAATCCAGAGAAAATAGAAAAAGTTTTCTGTTATGGATTGGGGGAATGGATTTTTCCTTCTTATTTGAGATGGGAGGGAGAACTTATAGAGAAGACAAAGGGGTTATTGAGAGAAACACAAAGAGATTCTATTTTGAGATGGAGTGCATTTTTGTTGCTTTTAAGAAATAGAGCAGAGAAGCAAGAAGAGGCAGAAGAGATTTTAAAGGGATTAAAGTTTGATAATTATACTGTGAAATTTGTTTCTAAATTAGTAGGAGCGTGGGATTATGAGTTTGTGGCGGAAGAAAAGTCTGTGAGAAAGGGAATTGCATGGATAGGGGAGGAAATTTTTCCGTTGTTGTTGGAATTAAAAAGGGCGAATTGTGCTTTTGAAGGAAAAGGAATGGAGGAAATAGATAGGGTATTAGAAATCTATCGACAAATTTATGATAGAGGGGATTGCTTAACGATAAAAGGTTTGGCTGTTACAGGAAAGGATCTGATTGCAAATGGAATAAAGCCGGGGGAATTGATGGGGCAGATTTTAAATCAACTGTTAAATGAGGTGTTGGAAGAACCGGAACGAAATACAAAAGAATATTTATTAAAAAGAGGGATAGAATTAGAGAAGGCGATGTGAAAGATAAATATTTTATAGCAAAACACTTTTAATTTTGCATACTCTTAGAAGGCTTTTCATAAGATAGAAAAGAAAGAAACTAGACCATATATTTTAAGAGGTTTAATTAAAATCTAGGAGGAGCAGCTGTGGGTGATAGAAATACAAGCGTATTGGAACAATATGATTTTCAAGTGCTTCGCACTGGCAGAGGAAGAGGTGCTGTTCTTTGCGAAACGAATTGTGGGTTGAAGTTACTAAAAGAATATACAGGAGCTTTAGAAAGATTATTAATAGAAGATGAAGTATTAAATCTGATAAAAGATTCTGGTGGATTGGTGGACAGCTATATGAGAAATTCCTTTGATAGAGTACTTTCTATTGATAGCGATGGGACAAAATATGTTGTGAAAAATTGGTTTGAAGCGAGGGAATGTGATGTAAGAAGTATGACAGAAATACTAGCGGCAGTGAGAACATTGGCCAAACTTCATAAAATTTTAGAGGTTATACCAGAAAGATTAAAAGAAGGATTACAGTCATTTCAAGGAATTTCTTTAGAAAGAGAAATAGAAAAACATCATCGGGAATTAAAGCGGGCTAGAAGTTTTATGAGAAATAAACATAAAAAATCAGAGTTTGAATTGCAAGTATTACATAATTTTGAGCAATTTTATCAGCAAGGAGAAGAAGCATTAAAAATGCTCCATCAGTCTGCTTATACCGAATTAAGAAATAAGGCATTGGATATTTGTACTGTTTGTCATGGGAATTATAATCAACACAATGTTTTAGTATATGGAAGGCGTATGGCAATTATCAATTTTGATAAAATGTGTGTAAATCTGCAGATTACAGATTTATATTTATTTATGAGAAAGATTTTAGAAAAGCATAATTGGGATAATAAATTAGGAATAGCTATGCTGGAAGAATATCAGAAAGAGAAAAGAATATTAGAAGAAGAATATGATATTTTGGTTATATTGTTCTCTTATCCAGAGAAATTTTGGAAGGTAGTAAATCATTATTATAATAATAATAAGGCATGGATACCACAAAAGGATATAGATAAATTAAATGTGATTGTGAATCAAAATGATGAGAAGAGAAAGTTTATAGAAAAGATGAAAGGGTTATAGGCTATAGAAAAGAGATAAAGTTTATTAGTTAGTGGAAAAGGCAGCAGGCGATATTGTCAGGTTATTTTGGTAATATTGCAGGTTGCTTTTTTAGGTTATTATTTGGGCTGGGTGGGAGTGAAAGGGGGGACGCTCCGGCAAGGACGTATTCCACCGAAGCCGCGCTTTCGCTCCGTTCCAGACGTAGCGGACACTAAATTCGCAAATCC
>CANRVK010000311.1 GCA_947643285.1 uncultured Eubacteriaceae bacterium | reverse complement strand
CGGGATTTGCGAATTTAGTACCATTACGTCTGGAACGGAGCGAAAGCGCGGCTTCATTGGAATACTTCCTTGCCGGAGCGTCCCCTCTTTCACTTTCAACTAACTAAATTATTATTCCAAAAAATCTTATTCTATCAACCGCTTTACCTTCCCTTTTATTTTACATTGTTTTTTATAAAAAGCAATCCCATAATGAAGTACCTCTGTATACCCCTCTTCTGGAAGCCAACTATCATATCTCTTTTGTTCTATCTGATTCAATGCTTCCTCGCACTTCTTTTCTAATCCCTGATATGTTTCTGATACTTTTAATTCTATAATAACAGGAGTAATAGAAACATCCAGACTTCTCACTACTATATCTAATCCTCCATTTCCTGCTTCTCGATTAGATTTCACCAAATAATCTTTTAAGTTTCCTAATACTCCTAATAAAAACCCATGATAAAATGCTTCTGTATTATCCATATAACTAATACTTTGCATTAATAATTTCGATAATTCTTTCTGAAATACTTCTACTTCTCCTCCTAACATAAAATGATAAAAATCAGAAAGGTTTTTCTCCCTGATATTTTCTCGAAACCATTCTAAAATAGTAGTCCGATAAATATACTTGACTTCTAAATTCGGCAATGCTAGGTTAATATAACTTATTTCCCCATAAACTCTTTCTTCTACTTTCTTCAAATACCCCGTAAATAAAAGAAAATTCCATAAATTATCTTCCGATTTATAAATATCTTCATACGTAACCGTTTCATATACTGGTTTCTCTATCATTTGCCCTGCAATCAGCTCTTCTATTTCTTGTTTTGTATTAAGAGCAGCCTGTTCAATCAATGTCTTCACCACTCGATTAGAACTTGTATTACTCCAATAAGGACGAGGAAGTGCATTTTTATTTTCTCTTAAGCTTTCTACATAATTTAAAATACTCCATGGATTATAAACTTTTTTTGTACCAAACAAATACCCATTATACCATTCTTTTGCCGTCGGTAAAGCAAATTCGACTTCATAAAACTGCATTAATTCTTCTACTTCATTTTCAAGAAATCCAAAATACTCTTGATAACCATCTTGTAAAATAGAATTTATTTTTAGATTATTTAGCCCTGTAAAAATACTCTCTTTTGTGATTCTTAAACAACCTGTTATAACACCAAATTCTAAAGAGATATTAGTTTTCAAAGCAGATTCAAATAAAGAACGAATAAAATCTACCATTTCTTTGTAAAATCCTCCAAAATAAGCATTTTCTAATGGTACATCATACTCATCAATTAAAATAACTACTTTTTGATGATAATATTGGTAAAGACAATCTGATAAAAATTGTAATGCTGTCGCATAATCAGTAGAAAGTCCTTTTTCCATGACAATTCTCATATAGCGATCTTTGTCTAATTCCAGTTGAACATCCTGCATAATAAATAAATATCTTTTATATTCTTTTGCTATCGTTTCCTTTAAACAATGATATGCCATCTCAAAAGTAGGCTGCTTTGCTGATTTTAGAGAAAGAAAAATCACAGGATATTTTCCCATAAGAGAAGTATATTTTTCTCCTTCTTTGCAGATTGCCAGTCCTTGAAATAAATCTTTATTCTCCTCTTCCCTTTCTGTCTTTTCAAAAAAATAGCGGAGCATACTTAAATTTAATGTCTTACCAAACCTTCTCGGTCTAGTAAATAAATTAACCTTTCCTCTTTTATCAATTAACTCCTTAATAAAAAGCGTTTTATCCACATAATAACAATCTTTTTGTCTTATTTCTTTAAAATCATCGAATCCAATAGGTAATAGTTTTTTCATCTTATAAATCCACCTTCCTATTCTTCCATATACAAAGATTATAACGCACTATTTTCATATTCTAAATCCTAACTTATCAATCATACCAAAATAGGATACTTTTAAACTCTTTCTGTACGAATCCATTTTCAATAATATAGTATAAAAAAAGCATTTCCCCTATTTGAAAAAACAATTCCAATGGGAAAATGCCATTAATCATTATCAATACAACTATTTTAAATATTTCATATCATCAAAAAATACGACACTTATAATTACAGTCGGAATTTATTTGCCTCCTCCTTCTGCTGCTGGCTCAATTTTACCAGACCTTTTGTATCTTCTGTACATTCTCCGATAGTCTGGGACAGAAGTGTCATACTAGCACTCGTTTCTTCTGTAGATGCTGCATTCTCTTGCACCACACTAGCTAAGGTATTGACAGAATCTGTAACGATCTGTTTTAAAGAATTTAAAATCTCCGTCTGATTGCCAATTTCTTTCGTCACTTCTTCTACCTGATTAACTTCTGTCGTTAAATGTTTAAATGCCTCTCTTGTTTCATTCAAGCGCTCCTGCTGCTTTTCTACATTATCCATTACTTCATGCATCTTAATGACAGAAATCTCTACATTATTAATCAGTTCTTTTACAATTATTTCGATCTCTTGAGCATTTCCTGAAGATTCTTCGGAAAGACTTCTAATTTCTTCTGCTACAACAGCAAATCCTCTTCCTGCTTCTCCAACTCTAGCTGCTTCTATACTTGCATTCAACGAAAGTAAATTAGTCTGTGCTGCCAGTCCCTTAATAATTTCTACAGCCTTATTAATATTAGTAGCAGAATCATTATTCTTATTTGTCTGTTCTGATACAGTATTAATAGTTTCAATAGTCACTTTAGTAATCTGATCTAATTCCTTAATACTTTCAGAAGCACCTGCTGTATGTTTTGTCATAGTAGATACGACTTTTTCCAATTTGGATACACCGCTCTTTTCAACTTCAATAACACCACCGAGTTCTATAATCTTTTCATTCACTATTTCTGTTTCATTAGCTTGATTTGTAGCCCCTTGTGCCAGATCATCAATCGCCTGATTCGTGTTTTGAATACTATCTGAAATATATCCAAATTTCTCACTGAATTTCTCACTGCTTTGATTCAAAGCTTCTCCTGTACGAATCATGCTGCCTAACATATTGGCTAATGACTGTCGAACATTCTCCAACGAACGTGCCATCACTCCAATCTCATCTGCTCGTTTCAATAATTTAGGACTGACAGTAAAGCTCAAGTCACCCATAGCTGCCTGACGGAGATTTCCCTCCACCAACTTGATACCTTTCGTAATTCTCAATCCACCTAAAGCAGATATAATCAGTGCTACGATCAGTATTACAACTGCTGAAAATCCATAAACTTTAAACATATTTGAAAAATCTTCTTCAATATATTCTTTTCTGTCATTAATCTTTTGATTCATATCATCCACATAATTCCCTGTAGCAACTGCCCATCCCCACGGTTTAAACATCTCAGCATAGGCAATCTTTGGTGCAACTGTTACACCATCTGATTTCGTAAAATAAAATTCATTGTATCCTCCGCCAGCCTTTGCAGAATTTACAATACTTTGCGTAACTTTAACGCCATTCTCATCTGTCAAGTCATACCTATTAGTCCCCTCTTGTTCCGTCAAAATTGGATGCATGACTAACATATGATCCTCTCCATCTATCCAAATATACCCTGAAGCATCATCTCGATAGCGCATAGCACGAACTGCTTCCGCCGCCATTTTCTGAGCTTCTTCTTCTGTCAGCTCACCTCTCTGACTTTGGTCATAATAGCTCTGTACTACTCCTAACGCCCCTTCTACTTGGGATTTGATTTCCATTAAATAGCCTTCTGTCATGGTTTCTTGATATAATTCCATCGATTCTTCCATAGACCGCCTTAAATAATATACACCTAGACATGCCAGCCCAATAGTAGAAACGGAAACCATAATAAAAATAATTAAAATCAACATAAACGTCAGGCTTCTGAATCCTTTTGTTCTTTGCATCTCTGTAACTATTTTCTCTTTCATGTAACTACCGCCTTCCAAATTTTTTATCTCTTAATATGTTAACTACTTCATTATACACTTTTCTTAATTGAAGTCAATGAATAGGTAACAAAAATTAACGTCAAATCCTGATATGTATTCTCTGTTTCCTTCTTAATCCCTCATTTTTGTTACAATTCAGACAGCTTTAAAGTCCAAGAATCATATAGGCAA
>CANRVK010000310.1 GCA_947643285.1 uncultured Eubacteriaceae bacterium | reverse complement strand
AGATGAGGAAATTAAAATTAAATAAAGAAAGTAAGAAAGATCTTTTAGATACGCTTTTAAAAAGAAGTCCGAATCATTATCGAAGTTATGAGGGACAAGTGGCAGAGATTTTAAATGAGGTGAGAGAAAAGAAAGATATGGCTCTTTTTGAACTCACAAAGCGTTTTGATGGCGCTTCCATTTCTGCTGCTACCATACAAGTGACACAAGAAGAAATCGAGGAGGCTTATACTCTGGTAGAACCATCTCTTATTGAGGTGATAAAAAAAGCTCTCGTCAATATCAAAGCTTATCATGAAAAGCAAAAACAATATAGCTGGTTTGATAGTACAACACAAGGGACAATTTTAGGACAAAAAGTGACTGCCCTTTCTAAAGTTGGTGTCTATGTGCCCGGAGGAAAAGCAGCTTATCCTTCTTCTGTGCTGATGAATGTTATTCCGGCAAAGGTAGCAGGAGTAGAACAGATTTTTATGACAACTCCTCCTAATAGAGATGGAAAGGTGAATCCAGCTACTTTGGTAGCAGCAAAAGAGGCAGGGGTAGATTGTATTTATAAAGTGGGAGGGGCACAGGCGATCGCGGCATTAGCTTTTGGAACAGAAAGTATTCCAAAAGTGGATAAAATTGTAGGTCCGGGAAATATTTATGTAGCTCTTGCAAAGAAAGCGGTGTATGGTTATGTGAGCATTGATTCGATAGCTGGACCGAGTGAGATCTTAGTATTAGCAGATGAAACCGCAAATCCTCGTTATATCGCTGCTGATTTATTATCACAGGCAGAACATGATGAATTAGCTTCTTCTATTTTGGTCACTACCAGCGAGAAATTAGCAGATGAAGTTTCTAAAGAAATAGATGGATTTTTAGAAATTTTATCCAGAAGAGAGATTTTAGAAAAATCTTTAGAGAATTATGGCTATCTTTTAATTGCAGATACGATAGAAGATGCGATTGATATCACAAATGAAATCGCTTCAGAGCATTTGGAAATTGTGACAAAAGATCCATTCCTTACCATGACTAAAATAAAAAATGCAGGTGCTATTTTCTTAGGAGAATATAGTTCAGAACCGCTCGGAGATTATTTTGCAGGACCGAATCATGTACTTCCTACAAATGGAACAGCGAAATTTTTCTCCCCTCTTAGTGTAGATGACTTTATCAAAAAGTCCAGTATTATCTCTTATTCTAAAGAAGCTCTAGCTCCTATAGAAAAAGATATCATTCAATTTGCTAAAGCAGAACACTTGACAGCACATGCAAATTCGATTAAAGTTAGATTTGAATGATAATTCAAGAAAAGTATTTTTAGATGAGAAGATAGAAAAAGGGAAACTGTGAGGTGAGAAAATGGGAAATCGCAGAGCAGATGTGACAAGAACAACGAGTGAAACAAATATTGAATGTTCTTTAGAATTAGAAGGAAGCGGGAAAACAGAAATCAATACGGGAATAGGTTTTTTTGATCATATGTTAAACAGCTTTGCAAAACATGGGTTTTTTGATTTAAAATGTAAAGTAGCAGGAGATTTATTTGTAGATTGTCACCACAGCATTGAAGATACTGGAATTGTATTGGGACAGGCGATTAAAAAGGCAGTAGGAAGTAAAAAGGGGATCAAGAGATATGGTTCTGTGACGATTCCTATGGATGATGCATTGATTTTATGTGCGCTGGATTTGTCTGGTCGTCCCTATTTGGTATTCGATGCGCAATTTACAACAAATCGAGTAGGATATTTTGATACAGAAATGGTAAAAGAATTTTTTTATGCCATTTGTTATAGTTGTGGGATGAATTTACATATCAAACAATTAGCAGGAAATAATAACCATCATATCATAGAGGGAATTTTTAAAGCATTTGCGAAGGCACTTGATGAAGCAACCCAATATGATAAAAGAATTGAAGATGTATTATCTACAAAAGGATCTTTATAAGATAAGCAGAACAAAAGGAGGAAATTTATGCAGCTTTATCCAGCAATTGATATAAAAAATAAACAGTGTGTGAGATTAAGACAGGGAATGTTTCATGATGTAGAGGTATATTCTAATACTCCAGTGAAAGTCGCTTCTCTGTGGGAACAACAAGGAGCTTCTGCCATTCATCTTGTGGATTTAGATGGTGTTTTAGTAGGACATTCTGTAAATTTAGATGTGATAAAACAAATCGTACAGTCTGTTTCTTTGCCAGCCCAAGTGGGCGGAGGCATCCGCACGATGAAGGATATTGAAAACTTACTCAATATCGGTGTATTTCGAGTGATTATCGGTACAAAGGCAGTACAGGATTCTAATTTTGTAAAAGAAGCGGTGAAAAACTTTGGTGCGGAAAAAATTGTAGTAGGTGTAGATGCTAAAAATGGAATGGTAGCAATAGAAGGTTGGGAAAAAGTGAGCAATCTTCATGCAGTCAATTTTTGCTTGAAAATGAAGGATATGGGAATAAAAACTATCGCTTATACTGATATTACAAAAGATGGTATGTTACAAGGACCAAATATAGAACATACCAAAGAATTAGTGGATGTTACAGGAATTGATATTATTGCCTCTGGTGGTGTGTCTTGTATGAAAGATTTAGAAAATTTACATGAAATTAACGTACAGGGAGCGATTATAGGAAAAGCACTGTATGAAAATTGTGTGGATTTAAAAGTGGCCATACAGCGCTATGAAAAGGGAGTTTAAAAAGATGGAGATAAAAACATTAGGAAGAAGTTATACCTTAGAAAAAGATGGTATGATGGGAGTAAACTATTCTCCTTCTATGGTTTCCTATGATAATGGTACAGGTGCTGATTTTATTTGTTTATTTGAATTTACAGACATAGACGGGGAAGAACATGAAAGAAACTTAAATATCATGAAATGCTATATCAGGGAGGCGGAAATACCTGTCTATGTAGGTGGATATGTGAAAAAATTTGAAGATGTGAAGAAATATCTTTATACTGGAGCAAAAAAAGTTATTTTCGCTATAAATGAAGAAACAAAAGAAAATGCGATAAAAGAGGCAGCAGAGCGTTTTGGAAAGGATAAATTAATTTTTTATTATGAACCAGAAACATTTCAAGAAAAGGATAGAGAAATGGTACTTTCTTATAGCAGTGGAGTTTATCTAAAAGAGAGTACATTACAGAAAATCGAACAGACCACACAATTATTTTCTCTTCCTATTTTAGCAGATTTAGATTTTGGCGATTATGATTCTGATGAAGAACAATTAGAAAAAGAAAAAAGAATGGCTGCTGCTATTTTAAAACAAGAACAGGTATTTGCTGCTACGGGCAGATTTTTGTGGGGGTTAGATAGTTCTATTCCTAAATGGAAGTTAGAATTGATAGAACAGGGATTAGCTTTTGATGTGATGAAACCCAAATTTTCATGGAAGGATTTAAAATTAAATTCTGATGGAATGATACCAGTGATTGTACAAGATTATAAGACAAATGAAGTGTTGATGCTCGCTTATATGAATGAAGATGCATATATCGAAACCTTGCAGTCACAGCGAATGACTTATTTCAGCCGAAGCAGAAATGAATTATGGAAAAAAGGGGAAACATCTGGACATTATCAATATCTCAAAGAGTTAAAACTAGATTGTGATAAAGATACTATTCTAGCAAAGGTTTCTCAAATAGGTTCTGCTTGTCATACAGGAAATTATAGCTGTTTTTTTGAAGAGATCGCGAAAAAAGAATATAAAAAGAAGGATATCACAAAGGTATTAGAAGATGTATATCAAGTGATTTTGGATAGAAAAAAGAATCCGAAAGAAGGGTCTTATACCAATTATTTATTTACGAAAGGGATCGATAAGATTTTAAAAAAGGTGGGAGAAGAAGCAGCGGAAATTATAATCGCAGCGAAAAATCCAGAGCCAGAAGAGATAAAATACGAAATAGCAGATTTCTTATATCATGTTATGGTTTTAATGGCACAAAAAGAAGTTAGTTGGCAGGATATCGCAGAGGAGTTAGTGAATCGAGAGTAGGGGGCGCTCCGGCAAGGAAGTATTACAAACAAAACGCGCTTTAGCGCCGGTCCAAACGGAACGGTACAAAAATAGCATAAAACGCATCTTTCGGGTTTTCG
>CANRVK010000309.1 GCA_947643285.1 uncultured Eubacteriaceae bacterium | reverse complement strand
CAAGGAAGTATTCCAACGAAGCCGCGCTTTCGCTCCGTTCCAGACGTAACGGTCCTAAATTCGCCGTTTCGCTTCTTGCGAAACCGCTCATTAAGCGCCAACGTCTTCCAAGGGGCTTCTTTTGGAATACTTCCTTGCCTCCGCTAGTTTCTAGTGGCGGCTGGTTTGTGGGTATGAGAGTTTGACTCTTTTTTTGAAAGGGGAGTTTTATATGTAGATAATAATTAAGTTAACTCATTGTGCTAGTTGAATTAGATAATACTTATAAAATAGAACTTTCTACTTGTATAGAATAAGAAGTTCAAAAGAAATACCTTTATAAATTTCAACTTTCAAGTGAACTAGCACAACAGATTAAGTTAGGTGGGCATTTATTTTTGAAATTAAAAATCTATAAATTTTAAGATAGAGGGAAGAAGGAGAAATGGATATGAAAGAGGAACATAGACCTAGAGCAGGAGAGTTTTATCGGCATTTTAAAAATAAATATTATCAGGTGATAGGGATTGCAGAGCATACAGAAACAAAAGAAGAGCTTGTGATATATCAGGCGCTTTATGGAGATTTTAGAATTTATGCAAGACCATTAGAGATGTTTTTGAGTGAAGTGGATAAGGAGAAATATAAAGATGTAACACAGAAATATAGGTTTGAATTAGTAGAAAAGGTTTCTTCACAGGAAAATGAGAATTTAGTAGACGATAGAAAGGGAGAAGAAAAGAAAGATGAGATAATAAAAGAGAGAGTAGTGCAAAACAGACTGATGGATTTTTTAGATGCTAATTCTTATAAAGAAAAATGGACGGTACTTCAGGAGATAAAGAAGGAAAAAGAAATTGATGATAAAATGATTAATGATATCGCGGTTACTTTAGATGTTGTGATTGAGGAGGGGGCTTTAGAAAAGAGAATAGAGGCATTAGAAGGTTGTTTAAAGACATTGATAAAATTTGAATGTAGTCGATTGAGATAGAATTATGTTATGGTTTTCGCTTTTTTGATGTGGAAAGATTTTTCTATTTTATTAGATAGGATTATGTAGACAGATTCACTTCTCACAGACTAGCCGGGCTAATAAACTAGCGCAGGCGAGGAAGTAATTCCTCGCTTAAGCGAACCTCTGGCGTGAAAGATACAACAGTTCAGACTTTTTATTTTATTTGTTATTGTGAAATTCGTTTTTCACAGGGTAGAACCATCAACAATTTAGCGAAGGCAAGGAGTATTCCAAAAGAAGCCCCTTGGAAGACGTTGGTACTTAATGAGCAGTTCCGCGAGAAGCGGGGCTGCGAATTTAGTACCGTTACGTCTGGAACGGAGCGGGAGCGCGGCTTTGTTGGAATATTCCTTGCCGTAGCGAACCTTTGATATTCAAATAGACTGAACCGTAACAATTTTTTGGATTTCGTTTGGTTTTTAATTGCAAAAAAAGTTTTCTTAGTTTAGAATTAGAGAGGAATAGGATATATCAGGTAGTGATAGAAGATTTTACAGCTAAAAAGGTCTTTTGAAAATTTATAAAAAAGGTATTTTTTCTTAAGAAAATATGAGGTTGCGAAGAAAGAGGACTTGTTATATAATGAAGGAGAATTCTGTAAGTGGAGGTTGACTATGGGAAATAATGATCTCTCGAATCTGGGGGAAGAGATTAAAAATATTGTACAAGATGCAGTAGGGAGTATGGATTTTCATAAGTTAAATAAGGATATCAGCGATACGATTAATTCTGCTATGAAAGAAGTAAAAAAGACAGTACAGGACGGAATGTCTGGTCATGTAGGTGGTCATGAGGCAGTGAGTCTGCAAAAGCAGAAGACACAAGAGATAAAACAAGAGGCACAAAAGCCGAATAAAAAAACGAGTACAGTGATTCGGGATAAAAATGGAAGATTCCGAAAGGTGAGTATGGATATGTCACAAAATGCAGTGGTAAGAAGAATACAGGAAAATACACAAAAAGATCTCCCTGCAAAAAGTAGTCAATTTAAAAAACCATTAGTGGCGAGCAGACCGGCTGGAAAAGTGATAAGAGTGATATTTGGCGTTTTAGGGGGAATAGGCACATTTAGTTTTGGAATCGCTTATTTAGCCATTATAGGATCTGCAATAACATCATATATGTCTGATGATGCGTTTATGGCACTGTTAATCTTATTTCCTTTTTTGTTTATCAGTGTATGGATGTTGATGAAATCACGAGAGATCTCAAAAAGGCTGAATCGCTATTATCAGTATGTGAGCTGTCTGCATGGTCGAACTTATTGTACATTGAAGGAATTATCTTCTCAGATCGGAAAATCGGAGAAGTTTGTAGTAAAAGATGTCAGAAAGATGATAGAGCTTCGTATGTTTCCGTATGGACGTATTGATCCTCAAGAAAAATACTTAATTTTAAATCATGAAACATATGTGCAATATATGGAAGCACAAAGAATGATGGAACAGAAAAGAATAGAAGAGAGAAATAGAATAGAAGAAAATAGAAGGGAACAAAATAGAAGGCAAGTGATACAAGAGCCAGAAGAATATGAAGAAGATCCATTGTTACAGCAAGTAAAAGAGGCGTTGATTAAAAAAGAAGAGTATATTAAGCAGATAAGAACAGCAAATGAAGAAATACAGGGAGTGGAAATTTCTGAAAAGCTGAATGTGTTAGAAGCAGTTATCAGCAAGATATTTGAGCATTTAGAAGAACACCCTGAGAAACTTCCTGAGATGCGCAAGTTTATGGATTATTATTTGCCAACTACAGCTAAGTTGGTGAATGTCTATTGTGAATTTGAAAAGCAGCCTGTACAGGGGAATAAAATCATTGCGGCAAAAAAAGAGATAGAAAATACATTAGATACCATCAATCAAGCCTTTATAAAACTATTTGATAATTTATTCGCAGATGTGGTGATGGACGTTTCCACAGATATTTCTGTTTTAGAAACGATGTTAAAACAAGAAGGGTTGACGAAATCCGATTTTGAATAAAAAAATGAGTCATGGAGGAATAAAAAATGAGCGATGAGTTAAAAGATTTAGATAAACTAGATGGTATGGGAGTAACACCTACTTTAACTTTTGAGCCGTTTAAAGAGGAAGAAAAGAAAAGTCCAGTCATGGATTTAAAAAAGCAAAAAGAAGAAGTGCCAGCATTAGATGAAAGCGCTCTTAGCCCAGAAGAACGGAAAATGGTCAATGATTTTGCACAACAGATTGATTTAGGAAATTCCAGCATGATTTTACAATATGGAGCGGGCGCTCAAAAAAAGATGGCAGATTTTTCAGAAGCTGCTTTAAATAATGTGAAGACAAAGGATTTAGGGGAAATAGGAGATATACTTTCTAGTGTAGTGGTAGAATTAAAGAGCTTTGACCAAGAGGAAGACGATAAGAGTTTCATGGGGTTTTTCAAAAAGAGCGCTAACCGTATGACTGCGATGAAAACGAAATATGCCAAAGCAGAATCGAATATTAATCAGATCTGTAAAGTGCTAGAGGGGCATCAAATACAGCTTTTAAAAGATGTGGCGATGTTAGATAAGATGTATGAGCTGAATAAGACTTATTTTAAAGAATTGTCTATGTATATTTTAGCGGGAAAGAAAAAGTTAGAGAAGACTAGAAGAGAAGACTTGCCAGCGCTTATTTCTCGTTCTCAAAAAAGCAATCTTCCGGAAGATGCACAAGCAGTAAATGATTTATCTAGTTTATGTAACCGTTTTGAAAAAAAATTACATGATTTAGAGCTGACTAGAATGATTTCTATACAGATGGCACCACAGATTCGATTAGTACAGGGAAATGACACATTGATGGCAGAAAAGATACAGTCTACTTTGGTGAATACGATCCCTCTTTGGAAGAGCCAGATGGCTTTAGCTCTCGGAGTAGCACACTCCACACAAGCGGCGAAGGCACAGAGAGAAGTCACAAATATGACAAATGAGCTGTTGAAGAAAAATGCTGCTACATTAAAAATGGCTACAATTGATACAGCAAAAGAATCCGAACGCGGTGTTGTGGATATTGAAACATTAAAATATACCAATGAATCTTTGATCTCTACTTTAGATGAAGTATTAAAAATTCAGCAGGAAGGCAGAGAGAAGAGAAGAGAAGCGGAAAGAGAA
>CANRVK010000308.1 GCA_947643285.1 uncultured Eubacteriaceae bacterium | reverse complement strand
AGAAGCGAAACGGCGAATTTAGTGTCCGTTACGTCTGGAACGGAGCGAGAGCGCGACTTCGTTGGAATAGGGTCTTGCCGGAGCGAACCTCAAATATCTTTTCATTTATTACAATTTTTTTATGATAAATATAATTTTATTTAACATTCATGCTTCAAAAATCGACATTCATACCAAAAGTATAGATTTATTTTTATTTTTAGGATATATTAAACAAATAGATAATAGTTTCTAATCCAAATCCGCTCTATAAAATAACAAGAATAATTCAGAAAGGTATCAGGGTAATATTTATGAGAAAAAAAGGTAAAAACAACATTATTAATGTTGATTTTGCTCAATATCAGAGTAAAAGAAACATTTCCAATTCTAATCATCCTTATAAAGATATTGAAAACTTCTCAACTGAATATTCAAATGATAATTCCTATCAGACAGATGAAAAGAGAAAGGTATTTGTCTTACATCCTATAGAATATTCTGATGTGCAAAAAGTTGCAGATGATTTAATTAAGTATGAAACTGTTATTATTGTTTTGAAAGCAGCAGACTATGAGGAGAGAAAGCGGATTATGGACTTTGTATTTGGGGTATGTTATGCCTTACAAGGAACGATTCATTCTGTTTCCTCTGATACGTTTATTGCTAGCATTTCTAATAATGTTAATGTCGCCATTCCCTATATTGATTGATAAACATACTAATTTCCTAATGCAAAAAAGGCTTGAAGTCAAATAACTTCTAAGCCTTTTTTGCTGTTTTCTTTTTTTAATCAATCATTATAACTCTTTTAAAAATGCGATATATCCTAGCATCGTTTCATATATATCTATCTTGCTCGCTATTTCCCATGGTGCATGCATATTTAAAACAGGCACGCCACAGTCAATCACTTCCATATTGTAAGATGCCATAAATTTTGCGATTGTTCCGCCGCCGCCTACATCTACTTTTCCTAATTCGGCTGTCTGGAAAGAAACATTATGTTTTTCCATAGCTGCCCGTAATCTCGCGATATATTCTGGATTAGCGTCATTAGAACCAGATTTTCCTCTAGAGCCTGTGAATTTATTAAATGTGATTCCTTTTCCAAAATAAGCTGCATTTTTCTTTTCATTTACGCTCGGATAATTGGGGTCAAATGCAGCGCTCACATCAGAAGAGAGCATCTGAGAATTTTGCAATGCACGGCGCAATTTTAATTCAGAATAATCGCCTAAACGATCCATCAATTCTGCTACTGCATTTTCAAAAAACTTGGATTCCATACCAGTAGCTCCTGTGCTTCCGATTTCTTCTTTATCTACCAATAAGCACACACAGGTTCTATCTGGATTTTCTATCTCAAACATCGCGGTATAAGAAGTATAAGCACAAACTCTATCATCATGCCCATATCCCATCACCATACTTTTATCTATTCCGAAATCTCTCGCTTTTCCTGCTGGTACAGCTTCTATTTCGGCTGAGATAAAATCCTCTTCCTCTATGCCATATTTCTCTTTTAATAACTTTTTGATATTCGCCTTCACAGCATCTTTTTTTTCATCTTTTAATGGGATACTTCCAATTAAAATATTTAAGTCTTCTCCTTCTATCACTTTACTAGCTTTTTTCTCCATCTGTTCTCTGGATAAATGTACTAATAAGTCGCTGATCCCCACTACAGGATCGCCTTCTTCTTCTCCAATCACAATTTCCACTTTTGTTCCATCTTTTTTTACTACTACTCCATGTAAAGCGAGAGGCAATGCTACCCATTGGTATTTCTTGATGCCGCCATAATAATGAGTATCTAAAAGAACTTGTTCGGTATCCTCATAAAGGGGATTTTGTTTTAAGTCAATGCGTGGGGAGTCTATATGTGCGCCTAAGATTTTCATGCCTTTTTCTAATGGCTGCTCTCCTACAACAAAAAGTGCTAAAGCTTTATCCATATTGTTGTAATAAACCTTATCCCCTGCTTTTAAGCTCTCTTTTGCTTCGATGACTTTTTTTAAATCCCGATAGCCTTTTTCTTCTGCCTGACGAATGGTTTCTCTCACACATTCTCGTTCTGTCTTACAAACGGAAATATAATTTTTATATCCCTCATTATATTCCATTATTTTTTCCACTTGTGATTCATCATACTTATTCCATGCATTTTCTACTGAATCCATCGCCTTTTTCCTTTCTGATTTTACTATATATTCATAATCCTTTCTTAAGGTATTATGTCTTATTCTTTTCTATATAAAATTCCTGCCAGTTATCCAAACAGATACAGTTCATTCTTCCGCCAAACAGATAGCCCCCATCGATTCCCCATCGGTTTTTCTCTTTCCATATCACGCCTTTGGTTCTTTTTTCCCCTCGTAGTCTGCGGATTTCAACTGTGGGAGTATGCCCGAAAATCACCATACCTTCTAAAGAAACTTCCATCGGTTTGGATAAGAATTCATTTTTTGTCCATAATAGAGTTTCTCTCTTTTGCTGTTCCATCAGCTCTTCCCAAGAATGATAAGACATATTTTCTGTCTGAATCCCCCCATGAACTAACACGATATTTCCTAAAATTTTATATAGAGGTCTATGCTTTAAATAATCAATGATTTCCTGTTTTTCTTCTTTTTCCAGAGCCTGAAATTGTTGATAAGTGGTATCGCCACCATGCTGCAGCCAAAGTTCTTTGCTCACATAGCCAGCCCTTCCTTCTAACTCCTCTTTTAATCCCTCTAAAAAAAATTCCTCATGATTTCCCATCAAAAGCTCCACATTCTTCATGCTCATAATTTTTTTCAAGGTTTTTATGGATTCTGTGCCCCTATCTATCGCATCTCCAATGATATATAAGAAATCTTTTTCTGAAAAGTGAATCAGTTGTAAAAGCTCTATCAACTCCTCATAGCATCCATGAATATCCGAAGTTACATATCTCATTTCCTTCCCCTTTTTCTTTTTAGGTCTTTTCACCTTTAATCTATTCTAGCATAGTAAAAAAAAAGTGCAAGTAAAACTTATTTCTCATTTTATTATCTCTTTTATTTGAGAAAAATTACTTACAATAAAATCACATACTATTTCAGTATTATTTTTTAAATTTTTAGGATTAAACCAACACGATTTCACACCCACCCGATTCGCCCCTTCTATATCGGAACTCAATGTATCTCCTATGATGAGTGCTTTTTCTTTTTCAAAATCTGGTATATGTTCAAATACAAAAGAAAAAAATTCCTGTTCAGGCTTTTGATAGCCGATTTCTTCAGAAATAAAAATATCTTTAATATAAGGTCTGATTTCTGATCGGAAAAAGCGTTTCCTCTGTGTAGATGCCACTCCATTTGTGATAATATATAAATCACATTTCTCGCTCATCTCTCTGCAAAAATCGAAAGCCCCTTCTACTAATGCAGAACAATCTGACAGATTTTCTAAATATCTTTGGTTGATTTTAACATAGTCTTCTTTCGGTTTCCAGTTCATTTCTTGATAAAAACGCCGAAATCTCTCTATCAGTAAATGCTCTTTTTTCACTTCTCCTCGATTGAGCCTTTCCCAGAGTTCGGCGTTAATCCCATGATAAACTCTGTGAATTTCTTCGTCATAGAGAAGTCCATAAGATCGCAGTGTCATTTCTAATGCATATTCTTCTGCCATATTAAAATCCATTAAAGTATTATCTGCATCTAATAAAATATAGCTAAATTTCATTTCCTTCCTCACTTTTTCAAA
This sequence comes from uncultured Eubacteriaceae bacterium, assembly GCA_947643285.1. Lineage (GTDB taxonomy): Bacteria > Bacillota > Clostridia > Lachnospirales > Lachnospiraceae > MGBC136627. The sequence goes on along the minus strand of CANRVK010000308.1, from coordinate 431 downwards.
ATTTTTTATTCTAAAAATAGATTATCATTCCGGCTGCTGTAAAGTCAAAGGGGAACGCTACGGCAAGGAACTATTCCAGCGAAGCCGCGCTCTCGCTCCGTTCCAGACGTAACGGACACTAAATTCGCCGTTTCGCTTCTTGCGAAACTGCTCATTAAGTGCCGACGTCTTCCAAGGGGCTTCTTTTGGAATAGTTCCTTGCCTCCGCTAGGTTGTTTACCGTTCTACTTAGATAATTGCAAAACCCAAAAAACCATATAAATACTAATCTTTTTGAGAGTTACTTCTGCGTATCTTTTCCCTAAGATTTCATAAGTTATCGTAACATTCGTTTTTCAAAAAGCAGAACAGCCAATGAATCAGCGGAGGAAGGACATATTCCATAAGAAGCCCCTTGGAAGACGTCGGCACTTAATGAGCAATTTCGCAAG
>CANRVK010000307.1 GCA_947643285.1 uncultured Eubacteriaceae bacterium | reverse complement strand
CTATTTTTAGAATTTTCACTGTTTTCTTGACAATACTCCAAAATTATTATAGATTTATATTATAGCTTTTAGAAAGGAAAGGATAAAATCAATGAAAATTTCTTGTGGAATAAGTCAAACTGGCAATTTACAAGATACCCTAAATGCAATACAAGATCCAAAGCTGATTATATTTGTAACTACAGAAGAAAAACTCGCTTCTCATGCAGAAGAATTGTATCATTTATATCCAAATATTCCAACTATAGGTTGTATTGGAATGGGCTATCAAAATACTACCATAACAGAACATGGTATTCATGTCTATAGTTTTTCAGATGGCATAGAAGCTGTTGGAAATGTAATAGAACAAGTATCTATTATGCCAGTAAAATTGGTGCGCAAGAACATAACACTATTTGTATTGATATTTGTTGTGGTCATGATGAAATTACTATCACAACCTTAAATTCTGCCCTCTCTCAAAAAAATATCTCCCTTGTCGGAGGCACTGGTGGAGCGGGAAAAGTAGCTTTTTGCGGAAAAGTCTATGAAGATTCCTGCGTCTATACGTTGATCAAAAATACAAAAGGAAAAGTGAAAGCTTATAAGGAAAATATTTATCGTTTATGCCCTGATTATCCATTCTTTACCGTAACAAATGCTGATCCTGATAATAATATTTTGATTGACCTAAATGGAAAGCCTGCAAAGGAAGTTTATCAATCGCTTTTAAATATATCAGAAAAAGACATTCTCACCCAAACATTTAAAAATCCATTTGGAAAAGTGTGTGGTAATGATATTTTTATTATTTCTATCAAAGATATACATAATCATCATGGATTAGCTTGTTTTAAAAGAACAGTAACCTCTGATATCATCACGGTTTTAGAACTAGATGATTATCAAAAAGTAATCCAGAATACGATTCAATCCATTCAAAAGGATTTCCATTCTATTTCTGGAATATTTTCTATTAATTGTTTATTCCGTTATTTACTATTTCAGGATTTAAACTATGTTTCTACTTATTTTAAAGAAATGAGTAAATTAGGAACTCATGTTGGTTTTATTGGATATGGAGAACACTATAAACAACAACATACAAATCAAACATTTAGCTGTGTTGTTTTTGAATAAAGGAGGTTCATATGAAATTTTTTAAAAAAACTTCTCCCATTTCTATTGATTCTCAACTAAAAGAGGATAATTTTTATCCTCTTTATTTTACGGCAAACTATTTGAAAACGGCTGAGAAAAATATTGTTTCTGAAGAATTAAAATCGATGAAAGAAATCGATAAACTTAAAGATTCTTTTCATCTTCTAATAGATGAAACACAAATTTTAGAAGGTGGAGTATCCTCTTTTCAAAATACTTTTGAAGAAATTCAAGAAACGGCTGGACATTTTTCTGTTGTAAAAGATGAAATTTCTGAATCTGTTTCTCATGCACAGGCTCAAGTCACCACCTTGAAAAACAGTTCTAGTAAAGTCACAGATGGTTTTTCGCAAATAGAAAAAAGTTTCGATAACTTTAAAAATGCTGTAATGGAAATTCAGTCTTGTATGATGGGCATTGTTCAGATCGCTAACCAAACAAACCTGCTCGCTTTAAATGCTTCTATTGAAGCAGCAAGAGCGGGAGAAGCAGGACGAGGATTTTCTATTGTAGCTGAAAAAGTTCAGGAATTAGCCGTTGAAATCAAAGAATTAATAGGTTCAGTAGATCAGAGTATTCAAAAGGTAAATACTGATTATGAACTATTAGATAAAAATTTAAAAACTTCAAAACAGGCATTAGAAAATAGTATTCAAAATGTAGATAAGACAGATACTATTTTTCAGGATATTATTTCTAGCGCAGAAAAAACTGGTGATGTATATAACGAAATCCTAAATGCAATTTCTAATTCTCAAAAGGAACAACAAAAATTAACAGAATATTTTCATACCACACAGCAAAAATATGATGATGTATTAAAAAATATTGAAACTATGAATATGTTATCTACTCAAAAGAGTTCTATGTTCGAGCAATTAAATGATATGATCTTTCAATTAACACCTTTGTTAAAAGATATGGAAAAAGAAAAACATTAGTATTTTTATATCTTTTCACTTTATTATATTTTACAAAATAAAATATTATTTTTCATAAAAAAAGACATTTAAAATATTAGAATTTATCACTAATATTTTAAACGTCTTTTCTTTTAACTATCTGCCATATAGCCAAACTAGCTCTCTCATTTTTTCTGTCAGCTCTTTTGTTAACTCCCCCGCCTCATATCGGTAAGCCCAATTTCCAGAAGGAGTACTTGGAGTATTCATTCTCGCTTCGCTCTCTTTTTCTAATAAATCCTGCAAAGGAATGATAACATATTTCGCAGTACTTGCATATGCCGTTTTAATAAATCCCCATACGATTTCTGATGCATTTTCTTCTTTGATATTCATATATTTCCTACATTTCTCCTTTGATGCAAAAGAAGCATTTTTATACCATCCAATTGTAGTATCATTATCATGTGTTCCTGTATAGCAAATACAATTATCAGAATAATAATGGGGTAAGAAATTGTTTTCTTGTGTATTATCGAATGCGAACTGTAATATCTTCATTCCCGGAAACTCAAATGTATCTCGTAAATCTTCTACTTCTGGAGTGATAATCCCTAAATCCTCTGCAAAAATAGGCATATTCTCTCCTAGTTCTTTTTTAATAGCATAGAATAAATCTTTAAACGGACCTTTTTTCCACTCACCATGAATAGCTGTTGTTTCCCCATAGGGAACTGCCCAATAAGCTTCAAATCCACGGAAATGATCGATTCGCAAAAAGTCCACAAACTTCAACTGTGCCTTTATGCGCTGAATCCACCAATGATAATTATCTTGTTTCATCACTTCCCAATCATATAGAGGATTTCCCCATAACTGTCCTGTCTGACTGAAATAATCCGGCGGAACTCCCGCTACTACCGTTGGATATCCTTTTGAATCTAACTGAAACATGTCTTTATTTGCCCATACATCTGCACTATCTAATGCGACAAAAATAGGAATATCTCCGACAATAGAAATGCCTTTCTGATTCGCATATTCCTTTACCTTAAACCACTGACGGAAAAATAAAAATTGAATGAATTTGTAATACCGAATGGAAGCGCGCAACTGATCCTCCCATTCCCTTTTTTCCTCTGGTGTAGGATTTTTTAATGAATCCTCCCATGACAACCATGAACTTCCATCATGAACTTCTTTCCCTGCCATAAATAACGCATAATCATCTAACCAGTCTTTATTTTCATCACAAAAATCCTGATATGCCTTTTCCAACTGCTGATTAGAAGTCACAGTAAAAGCATCATATGCCTTTTTTAACAATGTCGTTTTATATGTAATAACCGTTCCATAATCCACGATATGATTGTTCCAAACTGGCATTCCTATAAAATCTTCTTCCACTAATAACTTCTCCTCCACCAGTAAATCTGGACTGATTAAAAGTGGCTGTCCTGCAAAGGAGGAAAACGATTGATACGGTGAGTCTCCAAAACTTGTAGGTCCTAAAGGCAATACCTGCCAAATTTTCTGCCCTGCTTCTACCAAAAAATCAATAAATTGATATGCTGATTTTCCTAAATCCCCTATTCCATATTTTGATGGAAAAGAAGTAGGATGCAACAAAACCCCCGCCATCCTTCCACTTGCACTGCCTCTAGATTCCACTGACTTTCCACTCATAAAACTTTCCTCCATTTATTTCATTCAATCCATTCATAGTAATTCAGAAACAAAACATGCTATATAAAACAACAAAAATTGTTCCCTGCTAGTAGAAAATATACCCCTGCACTCCTTCTACTGCTACCATGAAACTTGTTTCTAGTAATCCATCTCCCATTCTAGAATAAAGGGACTTCTTACTATATAGTCTTAAATCTTTTCCACATATTTATTATACTGAAAAATTCTTTATTTTACAAGCAAGTTTATCAGAAAAATCCCCTATATTTCGTGTTTTATCTTTATTACTTTATTCCTAGTAACGAAAAATAAAATTATAATTGTAGCCAAAAGGGTCGCTCCGGCAAGCACCTATTCCAACAAAGCCGCGCTCCCGCTCCGTTCCAGACGTAGCGGTACTAAATTCGCAGCCCCGCTTC
>CANRVK010000306.1 GCA_947643285.1 uncultured Eubacteriaceae bacterium | reverse complement strand
CGTCTGGAACGGAGCGAAAGCGCGGCTTCGTTGGAATACTTCCTTGCCGTAGCGTTTCTTTCTCTTTCAGATAGCCTGAACAATACCTCAAATTTTATAAATTTAATTATTATGGTTACATAATATCCTCAATTACATTGTAGTTGTATTGGCAATTTTACAAAGCATAACTTATGGTTTTTATCATCATCTTCATAAATAATATAAGGATTATCACAATAAGGTATGTAAAATACAATCCTATTATCATCTTTATAACAACCAGTTGCTGTCACTTGTTCTATATCTCGCATATAAAAACAATAAGGAATATTTCGGTTTTTCGCTTTCAACCTTTCCATATAAAAATGACAAAAGTCAATTGGATTTTCGCATCTAAATAAAAATCCCGCCCATTCTGATTTTAATAATTCGTTCAAATTCCCATTCTCTTTACAAAAGTATTCTTGTGAATCTTTTCTGCACATCATCATATCGATAAAATAATAATGTTTATTTTGTTTGATATATGTTGTTATATGTCCATTTCCATCTTCATTCGCATAACAAAAACTACCTATCCGATCATATCGGTCACTGATAAAATAGGATAACCAATTTGTATCTGTAGCACAACATCCTTCATTAGAAAATACAGCCTTTTCTCGTGTTTTATGAGTTTGCCAATGTATATTGTCTATCCAAAAATCTGCATTATCAAAAGTACCTTTAAAATCAGAAACATGGAATAATTGAATTGCTTCATATAGATTATGAATTTTCTTTTTTCTTATTTCCATAGGAAGTTTTAATATTTGTTCCATATCTTCATAAGTATACTTTGTTTTTCCAAGTGAATTAATGGGTATCCAGTAAACTCCTGTATATACTTCCGTTTCAAATGAAATATCATTAAAATAATTTCCTGTATTTTTATTCATTGATAACTCCCTAATTCGACACTTCCCATAGCTAAAGCTAAGAGTTTTATGACATAATTACTACATCAAATTTCGATGAAATATCCAAACTAAATTTGCAATCCTGAAGAAACTGCAAATTTAGTATCCATGTTGTTTTTCATGATTCAAAAGCTCGACTTCACTGAAATAATTCCTTATCATAAAAATTTTTTTGTTTTTCATGTAAATAATTCTCATTCCTAATACAAATTTTTCACTTTAAAATCTTTTTCAGCTTCTCGCCTCTGATCTTTTTTCGCAATATCCTGCCTCTTATCATATAATTTCTTTCCTCTTGCCAACCCTATCTCTATCTTCACTAAGCTCCCTTTAAAATAAACTTTTAATGGAACAATCGTATATCCCTTTAAACTGACTTGCCCCATAATTTTATTAATTTCATGTCGATGTACCAATAATTTTCTTACCCGCAGAGGGTCTTTATTAAAAATATTTCCTTTTTCATAAGGGCTGATATGCATTCCATATACATAAACTTCCCCATTTTCCACCCTTATAAAAGATTCTTTAATACTGCACTTCCCCATTCGCAAAGATTTCACTTCTGTGCCATGAAGTACTAATCCAGCTTCAAAAGTATCTTCGATAAAATAGTCAAAATATGCCTTTTTATTGTTCGCTACCAGTTTGATTGTTTCCTTCCCCATTTTCATCCTCCTCCATTTTCTTTTCTTCTGCCAATAAAAAAGTGATCGTTCTCTGTGTCTTATTCACGCTGTCCACATATACCATAAGTTTTTGCCCCAGCTTATATGTCTTATGTTTTTCTTCTCCTACCATCTCATATTTTTCTTCATTATAATAATAATAGTCATCATAAAGCGCCCATATTGGAATCATTCCCTCTATCGTATTCACTAACTCGATAAATAATCCATTTGCGTTCATTCCAGAAATAACACCTTCAAAATGTTCTCCTATATGTTTTTCCATATATTCCACTTTTTTAATCTTTTCTGTTTCTCTCTCTGCCTCATCTGCCCTACGTTCGGTAGCGCTCGCTTTTAATGCCACTTCTGGAAGAATTTTACTATAATGTTCCACACGCCGTTCACTCAAACCGCTTTTTAAATTTTCTTTTATAATTCGATGTATCTGCAAATCTGGATACCGCCGAATCGGAGATGTAAAATGACAATAATATTGGGCAGACAATCCAAAATGCCCTGTATTCGTAACCGTATAGCGAGCCTGTTTCATAGAACGAAGAGTGAGCCGACTAATAAGAGCCTCCTCTGGTGAATCCTCGATACGAGCGAGTAATTTTTGCAGTTCTTTTGGGTGGATTCCTTCCTTAGAATTTTTAATGCCATAGCCAAAATTATTGATAAATATTTCTAAACGCTCTATTTTTTCTGGATCTGGGGTGTCATGTGTTCTATAGAGAAAAGGAAGTTCCTGCCAATAATAGTCTTCCGCTATCGTTTCATTTGTGATGAGCATAAAATCCTCAATGATATTAGTAGCAGTATTCCGCTCATATGGCTTAATCTCTAACGGTTTTCCATTCTCATCTAAAATAATCTTTGTTTCAGGAAAATCAAAATCTATTGAACCTCTCTTCTTTCTTTTTTCCCTCAAAACAGCCGCTAACTCCTTCATCAATTCAAACATTGGAACAAGCGTCTGATATTCTTTTATCTCCATTTCGTCCTGATCTTCTAAAATTTTTTTAACACTGGTATAACTCATTCTCCTATCCACATTGATCACAGTTTCTGCGATCTGATGACCTATAACTGTCCCTTTTTCATCAATTTCCATAATACAACTGAGCGCTAATCGGTCTTCTCCTGCATTCAAAGAACAGATCCCATTCGATAATTTATGTGGAAGCATTGGAATTACACGATCCACTAAATACACACTCGTTCCTCTCTTTAAAGCCTCTTTATCCAATGGAGAATTTTCTCTTACATAATGTGTAACATCTGCTATATGCACTCCTAATTGATAACGATTACCCGATTTAGTGAGCGTAACCGCATCATCTAAATCCTTTGCATCCTCTCCATCAATGGTAACAGTCTGCCAAGAACGCAAATCTAATCTTCCTTTTATCTCTTCTTCTGTAATTTTATTCTCTATTCTCTCCACCTGATTCATCACTTTATCTGGAAATTCTACTGGTAAATCATAACTTTTTATCACAGACATAATATCTATTCCGGGATCATTGATATGTCCGATAATTTCTATCACTTTCCCTTCTGGACTCCTATCTTTATCCCCATAGCTTACAATCTTCACCACCACTTTATGTCCACTCACTGCCCCTTTAGAATCTTCCTGCGGAATGAAAATATCACTTCCTAATTTCAAATTATCTGGAATGACAAATCCATAATTTTTATTTTTTTGATATACTCCTACTACCTCGTCCACACCATGTTGCAGAATCTTTAAAATTTCTCCTTCTTTTCTTCTTCCTGTCTGTGCAGAAAAAATAAGTACTTCCACAATATCTTTATCCAATGCTCCCTTTGTATGATTCCCTCTAATAAAAATATCCTCTTCTAGCCCATCTACTGTCACAAATCCATATTCTTTTGTTGTTCCATGAAATACCCCTGTAAAATGATTATTCTCTGGCTTTTTATACTTTCCCCTCTTAGATACCATCACCTGACCAGAAGCCACTAATTGCTGTAATACATAATCTAAATCCGCTCTTTCCTCTTTAGAAACTTGTAATAAAATCGCCAGCTCTTTTGCTTTCATCGGAATATAATTTTTATCGTTTATGATATCTAAAATAATTTTTTTCCTTTTTTCTAACATCTCTTCTCTCATAAATACTCCTATCCGCCTGCTCTTTACCAGACTTTTCCTTTAAGTCTATTGTAATAAAAAAAACACTCTTGCACAAGAGTGTCTTTCTTCCTTTTACTTTAGTATATTCAATACCAAAGCTAATATGATAAACCCGATTGCTAAGAATTTGGTGATTTTTTCTAAAAAACCTTCCATAGAACGCCCTTTATTCTTTCCCCAATAGGTTTCCGCAGCTCCATTAATAGATCCTGTCAACCCTGCCTGTTTTCCTTCTTGAAGCAATACTATTATCGTCAATGCCAAACACACTAATGCAAATATTATAGTAATGATTGTCTTTAAAACTGCCATTTTCCATACACCTCCTGCCATACTATACTAAAATTTAACACTTTAGGTTTTATTCTATCATAGTTA
>CANRVK010000305.1 GCA_947643285.1 uncultured Eubacteriaceae bacterium | reverse complement strand
CCTATGATTACAGGTTCTGGTGGACTCACCCTCTCAAAATATCTTTCTATTCCTTTTGTGCAGGAAGTAGTCGCTGTTTCTGCAGCTCTTACAGATTATGCTCCACAGACAGATGTCGCGATAGAATTAGGTGGAGAAGATGCAAAGATTATTTATTTCACAAATGGAATTGACCAAAGAATGAATGGAATTTGTGCGGGAGGAACAGGTTCTTTTATCGATCAGATGGCTTCTTTATTGCAGATGCACAAGGTCTAAATGAATATGCCAAAAATTATAAGGCTATCTATCCGATTGCGGCAAGATGTGGGGTTTTTGCAAAGTCAGATATTCAGCCTTTAATTAATGAAGGGGCTACCAAAGAAGATTTATCTGCTTCTATTTTTCAAGCAGTCGTAAATCAGACTATCAGTGGTCTCGCCTGTGGAAAACCGATTCGAGGCAATGTCGCCTTTTTAGGAGGTCCTCTTCATTTTATGTCGGAACTCAGAAAAGCCTTTATAAGAACTTTGAATTTAAAAGATGATCAGATTATAGCACCAGAACATTCTCATCTTTTTGCGGCAGTTGGTTCTGCTTTAAATGCGAAATCTGATGCGGCTACTTCTATGGAAACACTTTTGAAAAAACTCTCTTCTCCTATTCAGTTAGAGTTTGAAATAAAACGAATGAAGCCTTTATTTCAAGATGAAAACGAATATGAAGAATTTTGTAAACGTCATAATGCACATGGTGTTGTCACAGGTGATTTGTCCACTTATGAAGGGGATTGTTTTTTAGGAATTGATGCCGGATCTACCACAACAAAAGTAGCGCTTGTAGGAGAAGATGGAGCTTTACTCTATTCTTTTTACAGCAACAATAATGGAAATCCTTTAAAAACTACCATAAAGGCGATTCAAGACATTTACCAAAAACTCCCTTCCAGCGCTTCTATTGTATATTCTTGTTCTACTGGTTATGGAGAGGCGCTGATAAAAGCTGCTCTTATGTTAGATGAGGGAGAAGTAGAAACAGTATCTCACTATTATGCTGCTTCCTTTTTTGAACCAGAAGTTGACTGTATTTTAGACATCGGCGGTCAAGATATGAAATGTATTAAGATCAAAAATCAGACTGTAGACAGTGTACAATTAAATGAAGCTTGTTCTTCTGGCTGTGGCTCTTTTATAGAAACTTTCGCAAAATCTTTAAATTATACAGTAGAAGATTTCGCAAAAGCCGCTTTATTCGCCAAAAACCCGATTGACCTTGGAACACGTTGTACTGTATTTATGAATTCTAATGTCAAACAAGCACAAAAAGAAGGGGCAGAAGTTTCTGATATTTCTGCTGGTTTAGCCTATTCTGTGATTAAAAATGCCTTATTTAAAGTAATTAAAATCACAGATCCAAAGGATTTAGGAAAAAAGGTAGTGGTACAAGGAGGAACATTTTATAATGATGCGGTTCTGAGAAGTTTTGAACGCATCTCTGGATGTGAGGCAGTTCGTCCTGATATCGCAGGAATTATGGGAGCATTTGGAGCAGCTTTAATCGCCAGAGAGCGTTATGACAGTTCTAAAGAAACCTCCATGCTATCCATAGATAAAATCAATTCTCTCACCTTTACTACTTCGATGGCTAGATGTAAAGGCTGCACAAATAATTGTCTTTTAACTATCAACCGTTTCACTGGCGGAAGACAATTCATCACCGGAAACCGTTGTGAACGCGGTATTGGCAAGGAAAAAAATAAAGATAATATCCCTAATCTTTTTGAATACAAAAATAAGCGTCTATTTCAGTATGAATCCCTGACGCTTGATCTTGCCAAACGAGGAGTTGTAGGGATTCCTCGTGTCTTAAATATGTATGAAAATTATCCGTTTTGGGCAGTTTTCTTTAAAAAATTAGGATTTCGTGTGGTATTATCTCCAGAATCCAGCCGCCAAATCTATGAATTAGGAATTGAATCTATTCCCAGTGAATCCGAGTGTTATCCTGCTAAATTGGCACACGGACATGTTTCTTGGCTGATAAAGCAAGGCATCTCCTTTATTTTCTATCCTTGTATTCCCTATGAGAGGGAAGAAACTAAAGATGCCAACAACCATTATAATTGCCCTATTGTAACTTCTTATGCAGAAAATATCAAAAATAATGTAGAGGATATCAAAACTCAAAAAATTAATTTTATGAATCCTTTCTTAGCCTTTACAAATAAAGAAACTCTATTAAAACAATTAGTGATCGAATTTAGCAAAAGTCATCATATTCCCACAGATGAAATCTTAGAAGCGGGCGAAATCGCTTGGGAAGAACTCATTCATGTGAGAGAAGATATCATGAAAAAAGGCGAAGAAGTCCTATCCTATATGAAAAAAACTGGCAGACGCGGCATTGTTTTAGCTGGAAGACCTTATCATATCGACCCCGAAATCAATCATGGCATTCCAGAACTGATTAATTCTTATGGCATCGCAGTGTTAACCGAAGATTCTGTATCACATTTGGGAAATGTAGAACGTCCTTTAATTGTTATGGACCAATGGATGTATCACTCCCGCCTTTATGCCGCAGCCAATTTTGTAAAAACTCAAGACAAATTAGACTTAATTCAATTAAACTCATTTGGTTGTGGTTTAGATGCCGTCACCACTGATTGCGTCAATGATATTTTAACCAATTCTGGGAAGATTTATACCGTTTTAAAGATTGATGAAGTAAATAATTTAGGTGCAGCTCGTATTCGTATCCGCTCTCTTATCTCTGCACTCCGTGTAAGAGAACAGAAGCATCATGAGAGAAAGATTGTATCTTCTGCTTATAAAAGGGTAGAATTTACAAAAGAAATGCGAAAAGAGTATACTATCTTATGCCCTCAGATGTCCCCGATTCACTTTGATTTAGTCCAGCCTGCCCTTAATTCTTGCGGCTATCATTTTGAAGTATTAGGAACTTCTGATAATAAATCTTCTGTTGATACAGGTTTAAAATATGTCAACAATGATGCTTGTTATCCTTCTGTTATTGTAGTAGGACAGATTATGGAAGCGCTTTTATCTGGAAAATATGATTTGAATAAAACTGCCGTTGTGATCTCCCAAACGGGCGGAGGATGCCGTGCTACAAATTATATTGGCTTTATTCGGAGAGCCTTGCAAAAAGCCGATATGCCTCATATTCCTGTTATTTCCATGAGTGCAAGTGGCATTGAAAGTAATGAAGGCTTTTCCTATTCCCTTCCGATGCTCATCAAAGGAATAATGGCTATCGTCTATGGAGATATTTTCATGCGAGTTTTATATCGAACCAGACCATATGAAAAAGAAAAGGGAGCAGCAAATGCACTGCATCAGAAATGGAAAGCTGTTTGCATCAAATCTTTGAGCAAAAAGACCCCTTCTTTCCCTGAATTTCATAAAAATGTAAAAGGAATTATTAAAGATTTCGATGAACTCCCTCTGTTAGATATTCAAAAACCTCGTGTTGGTATTGTAGGAGAAATCTTAGTGAAATTTTTACCTGCTGCCAATAATCACCTCGTAGATCTACTAGAAGAAGAAGGGGCAGAAGCTGTGATGCCAGATCTATTAGATTTCTTTTTATATTGTTTTTATAATGCTAATTTTAAAGCAGAACATTTAGGATGTAAAACCTCCACTGCCAGATTATGTAATGCCGGAATCTCTCTATTAGAATTTTTCCGAAAAAATGCGAGAAAAGAACTGAAAAAAAGCAAGCGTTTTACTCCGCCTGCCTATATTAAAGATTTAGCAAAATATGCTTCTCCTATTGTATCCATAGGTAATCAGACAGGAGAAGGTTGGTTTTTAACAGGAGAAATGTTAGAACTCATTCACAGCGGTGTCAATAATATTGTTTGTACACAGCCTTTTGGATGCCTTCCAAACCATGTGGTCGGAAAAGGTGTGATTAAAGAACTGCGCCATCAATATCCTCTCTCTAATATCGTCGCCGTTGACTATGACCCTGGAGCGAGTGAGGTAAACCAATTAAATAGAATCAAACTGATGTTAGCTACCGCTCAGAAAAATTTAAAAGATACCAAATAATTATATTCTACTGTAAAGCTTTTAAAGCTCCTAAAGTTTCTAAAGTTCCGCTAGGGGGCAGGGGCGCTTCTATTCCAACGAAGCCGCGCTTTCGCTCCGTTCCAGACGTAATGGATACTAAATT
>CANRVK010000304.1 GCA_947643285.1 uncultured Eubacteriaceae bacterium | reverse complement strand
AGTGCCGACGTCTTCCAAGGGGCTTCTTATGGAATACTTCCTTGCCTCCGCTAGACAGTTGACTGTTCTACTTTGTAAAGAAAGAATTTTATGATAACAATAGAATAGTATTTTTATTTGAGAATTTTAGAAGTTATTTCATTTTTAGAATTATCAGAATTATATAACATAGTAAGATAGCCGTTTTTCTTTGAAAAATATAGTGGATATAGTATGGAAGAAATAATAAAATAAGAGAGGGCTGTGATAGATTGATATTCTATTATTATGGTGGAAGTTGCTTTTCACAGAGTAGAATAGCCAACAACCTAGCGGAGGCAAGACCTATTCCAAAAGAAGCCCCTTGGAAGACGTTGGTACTTAATGAGCAGCCCTGATAAGGGGTGTGAATTTAGTACCGCTACGTCTGGAACGGAGCGAGAGCGCGGCTTCGTTGGAATACTTCCTTGCCGGAGCGTCCCCTCTTTGATTTTAAAGTAATCTAAATGATGTTATCTTAAAAGGGTATCTGTTCATGTTCAAGAGTTGACATAGTATAAAAAGTAGAATATAATATGTGTAATTTTTCATAAATTTATAATAAAAAGGGCAGTAAAGGAGTTTATAAAGAATGGGAAGAATAAAGTATTCTTTAGAAGAGCTGATAGGAAAGACACCAATGTTAGAATTAGTTCAGATAGAAAAGAAGGAAGGACTTTTGGCTAGGATATATGCGAAATTAGAATATTTTAATCCGGCTGGAAGTGTGAAAGACAGAGTAGCAGCGGCAATGATAAGAGATGCGGAAAAAAAGGGAATTTTAAAAGAAGATTCTGTCATCATTGAACCTACTAGCGGGAATACAGGAGTAGGGCTTGCGAGTGTAGCGGCGGCAAAGGGATATCGAACTATTATTGTGATGCCAGATACTATGAGTATGGAACGCAGAAAGCTGATTTGTGCTTATGGTGCGGAGTTAGTCTTAACAGAAGGGAAAAAAGGAATGGCGGGAGCGATTGAGAAGGCAGAAGAATTAGCGAAAGAAATACCACATTCTTTTATTCCCGGTCAGTTTGAAAATATGTCAAATCCACAGATCCATTTTGAAACAACAGGACCTGAGATATGGGAGGATATGGATAAAAAAGTGGATATTTTTATCGCTGGTGTGGGTACAGGAGGCACAATTACAGGTATTGGAAGGTATTTAAAAGAGAAAAAGAAAGAGATTCAGATAATTGCTGTAGAACCAGCTCATTCGGCTGTACTTTCTGGAAAGAAAGCGAATGGTCATAAGATACAAGGGATAGGAGCTGGATTTATTCCTAAAGTTCTGGATACAGATATCTATGATGAAATTATAGCAGTGGAAGATGAAGATGCCTTTTCAGGGGGAAGAAAGATGGCGAAAGAAGAAGGAATTTTGGTGGGAATTTCTTCAGGAGCGGCTCTTTTTGCAGCGATAGCAGTGGCGAAAAGGGAAGAGAATAAAGATAAAAATATTGTAGTCTTATTGCCAGATACAGGAGAGAGATATTTATCTACGTCTATGTTTTCGGAATAATCATGTATTTTCTGCTGGTTTTATAGGATAGAACAGTGAGAGAATGGAGAAATAAATGAACAGAGAACAATTTTGCAGAACGGCTTTATTATTGGGGGAAGACGAAGTTTTAAAATTAGAAAAGAAATGGGTGGCAGTTTTTGGGATTGGAGGAGTCGGAGGATTCGCAGTGGAGGCATTAGCCAGAAGTGGAGTTGGGAAATTGGATATTTTTGATAATGATACCGTTGCATTGTCAAATTTAAACCGACAAATCATCGCACTTCATAGCACGATAGGGAGAGCAAAAGTTCAGGTGATGAAGGAAAGAATTTTAGATATCAATCCAGAAGCGGTTGTAAATGCTTATCAAACCTTTTATCTGCCAGAAAATGCTGACCAATTTGATTTAAGTAAATATGATTATATTATTGATGCTGTGGATACTGTTACAACGAAATTAGAGCTGGTGGTTCGGGCTGAGCAAGTGAAAGTGCCGATTATCAGCAGTATGGGAGCAGGTAATAAATTAGATCCCACACAATTTGAAGTGACAGATATTTATAAAACCAGCATATGCCCTTTAGCAAAAGTGATGAGAAAGGAATTAAAAGCAAGAAATATTTCAAAGTTAAAGGTAGTTTATTCTAAAGAAGTGCCACAGAAGCCAAAGGAAGTAGAAGGCATAGAAAAGGAAAATGTAGAAAGTTCGCCTAATAAAAAGCGTTCTACTCCCGGCAGCATCGCTTTTGTGCCTTCTGTAGCAGGGCTAATTCTCGCTCAGGAAGTGATAAAGCAACTGATAGAATAGAAGATACTATTCTTTGATAGCACGTTTTAAGCGTTCCATCGCCTGTTCTAATATCTTACGAGGACAGGCGATATTAAGGCGTTCAAATTGTTTTCCTTCCTCTCCAAACATAGTGCCAGCATTTAACCAGAGTTTTGCTTTATATATGATAAAATTTTCTAATTCTTCCTCTGACAGACCTAGTTCTGAAAAGTCTATCCAAAGGAGATATGTGCCTTCTGGTTCAACTAAATGAAGCATGGGTAAATTTTCTATCAGAAAATTTCTGATATAAGAGATATTAGAAGATAAATATTCTTTTAGTTCTTCTAGCCATGGTTCTCCATAAGTATACGCTGCCTGACATGCGGTGATGCCGAATAAGTTAGGAGAAGGGGATTTAATCTCTTCTAAAGCACATTGAAATTGTGCGCGCAGTTTTGGATTAGGAATAAAAATATTAGAGTTTTGTAAACTGGCTAAATTAAAGGTTTTGGTGGGAGCAGTGCAGATGATACAATGATCGGCAAAAGCTTCTGAAATAGAAGCGAATATGGTATGCTGAAAACCTTTATAAATAAAATCACAATGGATTTCGTCTGATAAGACGAGAACATCATGTTTAAGACAAATATTTCCCATCTCAGTCAACTCTTCTTTTGTCCAAACTCTGCCTACTGGGTTATGAGGGCTGCAAAGAATAAATAACTTGACTTTATGTTCTACAATTTTTCTCTCAAAATCTTCAAAATCTATTTGATATTTTCCGTTGTGATAAAGAAGAGGATTATTTACGACTTTTCTTTTATTAGTTTCCACTACATGAGTAAAAGGGTGATAAACAGGACGCTGAATGAGAACACTATCCCCTTCTGTTGTGAATGTTCTGACAGCGATAGAAAGAGCAGAAACTACTGTGGGAGTACAAAGAAGCCAATCCTTTTGTACATTCCATGAAAAGCGAGAAGAAAACCAATGGGAAAGAGCGAGAAAATAAGGTTCTTTGATACCAGTATAGCCGTAGATTCCATGTTCTGTGAGTTTAGAAAGGGCGGCGTTGACTTTAGGCGGAGATTGGAAATCCATATCAGCCACCCAAAGGGGCAATATATCATCAGGATATTGATGTTCCTTTATAAAATCATATTTTATAGAATTTGTATTGTGACGGTCGATGATATTATCAAAACGTGAATTCATTTTAATTCCTCCTATCATAAAATATAAAAAAGTTTAACAGACAGAAAGTAGAATGTCAATTAGTAATATTTTTTTAAAGGCAGGTATTATTATTTAGTTTTTTATATTGTTTGGGAGGATTTGAAGAAGATAAAGTTTAGGAGGTAAATTTTCATGAAGATTTCTACAAAAGGTAGATATGCATTAAGAATGATGTTAGATTTAGCGATAAATGATACTGGAAGTTATATTAAAATAAAAGAAATTGCACAAAGACAGGCGATATCAGATAAATATTTAGAACAGATTATTACAATGTTAAGTAGGGCAGGTTATGTAAAAAGTGTGAGAGGGGCATCTGGCGGATATAGATTATCGAAAAAGCCAGAAGAATATACAGTGGGAATGATTCTCCGTTTGACAGAAGGGAGTTTAGCGCCTGTTGCATGTTTAGAAGATGAGATGAACGAATGTCCGAGAAGTTATGACTGCGCGACAATAGAAGTATATAAAAGGTTAAATGAAGCGATTAAATCTGTGATAGATAGTATGACTTTAATGGATTTGATGGAGATACAGCTTAATAAAAAAAGGGTATGATATATTGGTTCTTGAGTTTTTGGAGCGGCACGGGGTATCCTCTCTGGTGCAAAAAAACCGCGCACGAGCGCCGGTCCACAAGTAGCCGACCCCAAAAA
>CANRVK010000303.1 GCA_947643285.1 uncultured Eubacteriaceae bacterium | reverse complement strand
AGTTCCGCAAGGAGCGGGGCTGCGAATTTAGTACCGCTACGTCTGGAACGGAGCGGGAGCGCGGCTTCGTTAGAATAGTTCCTTCCCCTAAGCGCCCCCTCTGACCTTCCTGTACTCCAAACAAATCTATATCATTGTGTATAAAATTATATCATCTATAACAAAAAATAGTTAGGTAATTAGACATTCATAATTCTAGGAATATCTTAGAATATAGCCTCCTAGTCTAATTACCTAATTCTCTATTTTCTCACTTCTCTTATCTTATAGTTCATCATTTTCATCTTCATCATCATAGTCAAAGAACGTAAAATCATCATCATCTAAATCCACAAGAAAATCATCCATTTCTGGCTCTTCTTCTCGTTTCGCTTTTCTCTCTTTCTTTTTCTCTTCCTGCAAAGAATATGTGTCAACAGGTTCTATCTTCTTTTCTTTTGCCTCTTTTAATCTTTCTCTCACTCCTTCTATCTGTTTTGTATCTTCTATAGAATTGGTATCTATTCTTTCTTTTTTATTAGAAATCCTCTCTGGTGTTCTATTTTTAGGAACTCGTTCTTCGTCTATTCCTATATCTGTTCTATTTTCTGTTAATTCTTCCTCATCTTCTTCTATTTCCTCTTCATCTGATATCTTCTTTTTCCTTTTTTTCTTTTCTTTTCTATTTGTATCTTCTGTTAAGATTTCTTCTGTAGCTGCTGTTTCTTCTTTTTTCAGATATAATTCTGAAGTGTCTATATCATCATTATCTGTTTGTCCTCTCAGGCGGAAAATTAATGTGATCACTAATACAAGCAGTATGACACAAAGACAGCCCAATATGATGATGATCATCAGTTTGCTCTTGGTATCCTTTTGCTGTTCTAACTTTAATTTATTCAATTCCTCTTGTAAAGATGTATCAGAAGGATTATTTGTTTCTCCATCTTGTGATGTACTATTTCCTGCATAACGCTGTAGAGTTCTTTCTTTTTGATCGTATTGGTAAAAATTCTTTTCTCCATTTTCATTTCTAGCATAGAGCAAGAAAAATTCACTGTTCGTTTCATTTACCCAAGCGGTCACATTCGTTTCAATATTCTCTCCTTCACTTCCTAAAGAAAGTACGGTTGCTGTATATCCAGCAGGGGCTTGTACGGTATTGTCGGCAGACAGTACCAAATAACTTCCTGATTTATTGGTCACTTTAATATAAGGATATACATTCTCTTGTTCTGATTCATAGACATAAAATGCTCCCTTTTCTTCTATCCCGTCTATTAAGTAAAATAGTACAATATTATCCGCACTGATAAATGCAGGGGTTTCTTGCCCTTTATAATTCACAGTTGTCGCACTAAAGCCTTCTGGAGGTTGAATAGCTGACATATCTTCTTTAAAATACAGGTCTTTTCCATTGACAGAAACGGGGCGGGTTGTGTCTAATCCTTCTATATTCGGAACAGTAGCAGGCTGTTGTGCTTGTGTAGTTTCTGTAGGTTCTTGTGCTGCTGTTGTAGAAGCTACTGTAGTTGGAGCTTCTGTCTGTTGTGTTTGATTTTGTCCTTCTTTTCTGCGGACAATGATATTATAATTTTTTGTTTCTCCATTTTCAGCGGTCACTGTAACCTTAATCGTATTTACTCCCACTTTTAAATTCGTATCAGATACTTGTACAGAAGCTTTACTATTTTCTGGTTCTGCGCTGATTGTTAATTTTTCTACATCATTATCCACTGTGATATCATATTCTGTTTTATCTGGCGCAAATTGATCCCATAATCCAGTTGGAGAAATGTTTAAAGATTTCAGACGACATTCTCCAGAGGCACTGCTCGGTCCTTGAATGGTGATAGGCGCGCTCGCTGCTGTTGTAATATTCATAGAATCTCCACTGCTTAAATTTAATGGTCCTAAATATACATTGGAAATACTAATCGTTGTGTTTCCTGCTGTCTTCGCTTTAAATGTCAGCATATATTTATAAGATTCACTATTTCCATTTCCTACAAATTTTAGTCTTCCACTGCCTCCGCCATCTGCTCCAGATACATATTCTAACATATCGGCGCTATAATCCAGATAAAATTCATAAGCGCCAATCGCTTCACTTCCATTTACATAAACTCCGACTTGAAATGTTTCTCCCTGAGTAGCACTATAAGAGCTAGAACCATATGTGATAGAGCCATCTGCTGCTAAGGTTCTTATTCCTGCCAATAGGCAAAGACATAATACTGTAACTATTGTAACTATTTTTTTTCTTCGTTTGTTCATTCCTATATTCCCATACCTTTCTCTAATCCGTCTTATTTTTGTGTGATATATTTAATATCCAATAAATGTCTTTTTAAATGTAAAATATCTTGTGCATTAATTTGTGTTGTCTTTACTCCTTTGCTATCCAATGCATCAGCAGCCCAGTTGATATCTCCTGCTTCTGCATAGACCCCATTTAAAGTAATAATTCCTAATAAATGCTGTTGTAAATATAACATATCTTTTGCATTAATTTGCCCGTCACCATTCACATCACCATAAATGACCACTAAAAGTTCACTGACGATAGCATTGTCCTTATTGGATTTGATCTGTACAATATTTCCTGTGGCTATAATACCTGTGTTAGGTGTTCGGTCTGAATTCAAAATCTGGACACTGCAGTTTGTCGCCGTTATGGATTTCACTGCCTCTGCTGCTTCCACTCCCACATCAAATCCATAGATAACTGTAGTAGTTTTGTCATTTTCCTTTAATGTCATAAATTTTTTGCCTTTTGCTGAAATGGTGATTTGTTTTTCATCTTCTCCAGATGTTGTTGGATTATCTGATGAAGTGGTCTGTTCTGGCGTTGTCGGTTTATCTGATGAAGTAGTCTGTTCTGGTGTTCCCGGTTTGTCTGGTGCAGTGGTCTGTTCTGGTGTTTCTGGTTTGTTTGATGTAGTGGTCTGTTCTGGTGTTTCTGGTTTGTTTGATGTGGTTGTCTGTTCTGGCGTTGTTGGTTTATTTGATGTGGTTGTCTGTTCTGGTGTTCCCGGTTTATCTGATATAGTTTCTCCATTTGATCCCGGTCCATTCCCATTTGAACTTGGTCCATTTCCGTTTGATCCCGGTCCATTTGAACTTGAACCATTTGTATTTGGCTTACTTAAAGGGACTACAATATGAATGGTATAAGTAGTAGTATTTCCGCTTGGAGCAGTGACTACAATTCTGATATTATTTGAACCTTCCTGTAATTTATGTGTTCCTGTTCCTGATACAGAAGAGCTGGAGTCTGCTGCTTTTGCTGATACTTCTATAGATGAAATTATTTCATTCAATACTAAATCATATTCTGTCACATTTTTATTAAAAGTAGGGGTGAGGGTATATCCTTTTATGGATAGTTCTGAAAGCACTGCTACAGAACTTCCTGAACCAGTTGGCAGTGGGCTGATGGTGCTTGGCATATTTTCAAATATGGGAATCTTAAATACAATTTCTCTATCCCCTGTATTTCCATATGCGACTGCCATTTTTTTGGCTTCTGAACTAGCTGCCTGTACATTTGTCATATATTGATGAGTATAGGGACTGCTCCCTTGTACATTAAACTTCTGTAAATATAAAGTATCCTGTCCGACATTAATATAGCGTTTTCCTAAATAAATAGCCCCTCCTGCAATCGCCTTCCATTTCGCATTCCATGGCAGAAAATAAGTGTCATTATATTGTTTTGCAAATGCTAACCCATTGAGAATGGGATTACTAGAACTGGTTGCTCCAATATTATAAAAATTATAATAGCCTTCATACCCTGATACCGTTCCAGATACACTAGAACTGCCGCTAGGGCTTAATTCTTGTAAAGAACGAGAGGCAAGATGGTAAGGACTCACGCCGGACTGTTCTGCTGCATAGATAAAAGCCTCTGCATAACTTCCGCTCCATCCATCTGTATCTGTATAAGTTCCGCTCATAAACGAACCGCTTAATATGCTTTGTACTCCCGATGCTGTCTGATAAGAATTATCATAAGATAATGTTTCAAACATAAAAATATTGCTCTCATCTAAAAAATTGCGTGGATCTAGATAATATGTGATTAATTCCTTAGAAGCTGCTACCCAATCAGCCCCATCGAATACGACCCATGTATTCGTATCCCAGTTATATGCTCCATTTTCCATAGACTTCCAAGAGGATATCACATTATTTTGGATTAAGTTTTTTCCTACCTCACTC
>CANRVK010000302.1 GCA_947643285.1 uncultured Eubacteriaceae bacterium | reverse complement strand
TGATCTGTATATTTATGCGAATGACCAAATACTATCAAATCTGTGACACCAAGATTTTTAGGCAATTCCTTTCTATTATGAATCATTTTTATACGAATTCCATACAGTTCTATTTCTAACATTTTAGGCAGATACTCCGCCCATTCCTTATCACCATTTCCTCGTACTACATAAAAAGGCGCTATATTTTTTAGCTTTTCTATGATGTCTTTTGTATCAATATCTCCTCCATGCAAGATTACATCACAACATTTCAATTCCTTTATCACTTCTTCCCGTAATAAACCATGTGTATCCGATATCACTCCGATGCGATACATACCATATCTCCCCATTCTCTCAGAAACCTTTTTTCATAACAATATTAGATTTTCATGCACATAAAAATTTTTTCATTTTATTCTTTCTCTAAAAATTTCTTTATTTTTTGATACATTGTATTTTGAGATTGTAATTCCCTATTTTTCCTATTTGTTGTTTTTCTTTCTTTAAATTCATATCCATTTTTACATTGATATCCTTCTCCTGCATAATATAGCGCATCAAAAGGAATCCCATTTGGATATGCCTCACAACAGTCTAACTCACTTTCCTCTTTATAATATTGACATTCACTACACAAAGGCATTTTTATCATTTCTTTTTCCACCTATCTTTTCTATTTTTCTGTATGATATTATGCTGAATATTGTACTATAAAAATAAAATAATAGCAATCGTAGTATAGATACTTTTTCGTGAAACTCGCTTCTCACAGAGTAGAACAGCCATAATCTCCCTCCCCCTTTAACTTTCCAGTATCCTAAACAGTAGTAAGGAAATAATTGCTTTTATAGGGTTCTAATGGTAAAATAAATAAGAAGTAAAAAAAAGTGACTTAAGAAAATAAAAGCAGGAAAAGGAGTACAAAACATATGAAAATCGGTTTTGACAATAACGCTTATTTAAAAATGCAATCAGAACATATTATAGAAAGAATTAACCAATTTGATAATAAGTTATATCTAGAGTTCGGCGGCAAACTGTTTGATGATTACCACGCTTCTAGAGTGCTGCCCGGATTTGAGCCTGACAGCAAAATGCGGATGTTATTAAATTTAAAAGAACAGGCTGAACTTGTCATTGTGATTAATGCAGCCGATATTGAAAAAAATAAAGTACGGGGGGATTTGGGGATACGTTATGATGAGGACGTTTTGAGATTAATTGATGCTTTTCGTGCAAGACAGTTATATGTCGGAAGTGTAGTTGTCACACAATATTCTGGACAATATAGCGCAGATATGTTTAAAGAAAAATTAAAAAAGTTTGGCGTCTGTGTTTATACACATTATATCATAGAAGGATATCCCAGCAATATTCCCTTTATTTTAAGCGAGGAAGGGTTTGGAAAAAATGATTATATCGAAACTTCCCGACCTTTAGTGATAATCACAGCTCCCGGACCCGGCAGCGGGAAAATGGCGACTTGTCTTTCTCAGCTCTATCATGAACATAAACGTGGAATTCATGCTGGATATGCCAAGTTTGAAACCTTTCCTATCTGGAATCTGCCTTTGCGACATCCTGTGAATATCGCTTATGAGGCGGCAACTGCCAATCTAAATGATGTCAATATGATAGATCCATTCCATTTAGAAGCATATGGAAAAACGGCGGTGAATTATAATCGAGATGTGGAGATATTCCCTGTATTAAATGCTATTTTTGAGAAAATTTATGAAAAAAGCCCTTATCAATCTCCTACAGATATGGGAGTGAATATGGCTGGAAACTGTATTATAGATGATGAGGTATGCTGTGAAGCATCAAAACAGGAAATTTTGCGCCGCTATTATACTGCAAGAATGGATGCTTTAAAAGGAAAAGAATCCATTGAATGTAGTCATAAGATTGAATTACTGATGAAGCAGGCAAAAATCACAACAGAAGACAGAAAAGTAGTCACTTATGCCTGTGAACGAGCAAAGAAAACATCTGTTCCGGCAGCAGCGATTGAATTGCCAAATGGAAAAATCATTACAGGAAAAACTTCGAATCTATTGGGTGCTTCTGCTGCCCTATTATTAAATGCATTAAAAGAATTAGCTGGCATTGATCATGATATCCATGTCATTTCTCCTTCTGCAATAGAACCTATTCAGCATTTAAAAATAGACTTTCTAGGAAGCAAAAATCCGAGATTACATACAGACGAAGTCCTAATTGCTCTCTCCATCAGCGCTGTTTCTCATTCTGATGCCAAGGCTGCTTTGGAACAATTACCAAATCTAAAAGGATGTGAAGTTCATACTTCTGTGATGTTAGCAGAGATTGATTTAAAAGTATTTCACCGTTTGGGAATCCATCTCACTTGTGAAGCCAAGTATGAAACCCAAAAATTATATCATGAATAATACCTTTAAGGCACTGATTGTGGCAGTTTGTCTAAATCCTCTTGATTTCTGATAGCACCTAACAGAAAGAAAAGATTTTTTCTGTATGATAAAAAAGTTATCGAAAAAAGAAAGAATTATCTACAGAAAAAACCTTTTCTAGGTCAACTACTTATTATCTAAATATAGTTACTACCTATGATACCGAAAAAATTTTCATTCTGATATTCTGAAATAGTTATGACCTCATTATTTTCTAATTTCCTATCATCTAACGTGAAATGTGTATTTTAATTAAATCTGTACTTGTCCCTAATTTTGAATTTCCTAAAATAACAAAAGCATCTCCTACTTGTGCATCTAGCTTTTTCTCTGCTACCTCAATACATTCACTGATGAGTTCATCGGAATCTTTTTTGGTTTCCATAAAGATAGGAATCACATTCCACTCCAAATTTAGTTGTCTTTGCACTTTTTTATCATCTGTACAGGCGATTATCGCACATCCCGGTTTTGCGCTGGAAAGGATTCTGCCGCTTCTGCCCGTATGAGTTGCAATGACAAGCCCTTTTGCCCTCTGATATTTTGCAGCAGTATAAGCAGCTAAAATAGTGGTGACACGTACCGTATCATCTCTATCACGAAAATGCATGGGAAAATCTTCAAATAACTTTTCATGCACTTCTCGATAATTAATGTGTTTTTCTGTTTCCTCACAGATTTCTGCCATAGTCTTTACACTCTCCACAGGATAATTTCCCGCTGCGCTTTCACCAGAGAGCATAACAACAGAACTGCCATCATAAACAGCATTTGCGACATCAGAAATCTCTGCTCTAGTAGGACGGGCATTTGTGATCATGGATTCTAGCATCTGTGTTGCTGTAATCACTAATTTTCCTTTTTTATTACATTCAAAAATAATTTCTTTTTGAATATAAGGCAATTTTGTGAAATTAACTTCCACTCCCATATCTCCTCTTGCCACCATGATACCATCGCTCACTTCAATAATATCCTTTATATTTCCAATTCCCTGCATATTTTCAATTTTAGAAATTAATCGAATGTTTTCTGTACCATTTTCCTTTAAAAATTTCCTTATCTCTAAAACATCATCTGCACTTCTGACAAAAGATAACGCGATATAATCTACCTCTTGCTGTATTCCAAATAAGAGGTCTTTTTTATCCACTTCACTGATATAAGGCATATCAATCGGGGTATCTGGAACATTAATTCCCTTATGATTGCTGATTTTTCCTCCCACTAATACCTTACAAATGATATCCTTTCCTTCTATTTTTAAAACCTGCAGAGAAATTTTCCCGTCATCTACAAGGATAATCACACCTTCAGAAACAGATTGATATAATTTATCATATGTGATAGAACCTATCTGCTGATTTCCAATTTTATCTTCTGCTGTCAGCACAAAAATATCATCTTTCTTTAATATCACAGAACCATTCTCAAAATCTCGAAAACGGATTTCCGGTCCTTTGGTATCCAATAAAATGGCAATAGGAAGTCCTAATTCTTCTCTTACCTCTTTCACTGTTTGTATCTTTCTTAATTGCTCTTCATGTGTTCCATGAGAACAAGTAAAACGCGCGCAAGTCTTTCCAGCAAGTGCCATTTCCTTTAAAATTTCCTTTGATTCCGATGCAGGACCTATTGTTGCAATAATTTTCGTTTTTTTCATAACTGATCTTCTCCTTTTATTTTTTGATAATAATAGATAATTACAAAACTCCAAATATACCCTCCCTGAAAACCTGAAAAACCCTGAAAAATCTCCTCACCTTAGATTTTCATAGTTTTATCATAACAATCACTTTTCAAAAAGTAGACAAAATAGA
>CANRVK010000301.1 GCA_947643285.1 uncultured Eubacteriaceae bacterium | reverse complement strand
TAATAATCATAATTCCCTAAATAATTAAACAATGTCTGATTCGTGAGTTCTAAAATGCGTGTTGCTGTTTTATTGATAAAATATCGGTCATGTGAGATATAAAGAACCGTTCCTGTATAGTGATTTAAGGCATTTTCTAAAATTTCTTTTGAGGTGATATCTAAATGGTTAGTCGGTTCATCTAAGATCAAAAAGTTGGATTCTGATAGCATTAATTTTGCCAAAGAAACACGCCCTCTTTCTCCACCGCTTAAATCCTTTATCTGTTTAAATACATCATCATTAGTAAATAAAAAGGCTGCGAGCACATTTCTGATTTCTGTATTAGTGAGGGAAGGATAGGCATCTTGGATTTCCTGAAATATTGTCTTTTCCAGATGAAGAACTTGATGCTCTTGGTCATAATAGCCAATATGTACCTTCGCACCTAACTTGATTTCGCCAGCATCTGCTTCTAATAACTGATTGATGATCTTTAAAATAGTAGTCTTTCCTGTTCCATTATTACCGATAATAGCAACTCTTTCTCCACGTTTTATCTCAAAATTTAAGTCCGAAAATAATCTCTGTGTTCCAAAGGATTTAGAAAGATGAGATACAGATAAAACATCATTTCCGCTGATAAAACGGGGTTCTAGCTGGATAGACATCTGTTGAGTTTGAGTTTGTGGTTTTTCTATCACATCTATTTTATTTAACAATTTCTCACGGCTTTCTGCCCTTTTAATAGATTTTTCGCGATTAAAAGAACGCAGCTTTGTGATGACTTCTTCTTGATGTTTAATTTCCCTTTGTTGATTGAGATATTGCTTCATTAAAGCTTCAAAAAGCATCGCTTTTTTTTGTGCATATGTGCTGTAATTTCCGAAAAAGGAAGATGCAGTGCTATTGTCAAGCTCAATTACCTTTGTCACCACACGATCTAAAAAGTAACGATCATGAGCGACAATAATCACACTTCCATTATAATTTAAAAGAAAAGTTTCCAGCCAAGTGATAGATTCCATATCTAAATGATTCGTTGGTTCATCTAATAAGATGATATCTGGCTTGGAAAGAAGGAGTTTACCTAAAGCGACACGAGTCTTTTGACCTCCAGAAAGAGTGGAAATTTCTTTTGAAAAATCCTGTTCAGAAAATCCCAGTCCTTTTAGAACACCTACAATTTCACTTTGATAAGCGTATCCATTTTTCTGTTCAAATTCATGCATGAGATTTGTATAATGTTCCATATTCTCCTCTAAAGAAGAACCAGTTAAATGTTTCATTTCTTGTTCTAGTTTACGAATTTCCGCCTCTAGCTGCAGGATATCTTTTTTCATTTCCAGCAATTCATGATAGACCGTGTTGTGGCTGGTTAGGCTTTGATGCTGTGCTAGATATCCCAAAGTCTTTCCTTTGGAAATCGTAACCGTTCCTTCGTCAGGGGGAAGTTCACCGACAATAATTTTTAAAAGAGTGGACTTTCCAGCACCATTAATTCCCACAATCGCAGCTTTTTCTCTTTCTTCTATATGAAAAGAAACATTAGAAAGAACGATATTTTCTTGAAATGCTTTACTTATATTTACACAGTTTAAAATCATAATTCTATCTTCCAGTCTTTTATAATTTCTTTTGCTAAGGATACAAAACTTTTTTCTGCATTTGCTGCTGTTTCTGTCACTTCTGCATGATTTAATTGGGCTGTTCCAAGTCCTGCTGCTTTATTTGTGATAAGAGAGAGGCCGAGAATTTTCATATCACAATGTCTTGCCACAATCGTTTCTGGAACAGTGGACATACCAACAGCGTCTGCTCCTAATGCTTTAATTCCCAATATTTCCGCAGGAGTTTCATATTGAGGACCTCTAAAAAATGCATACACTCCTTCTTTTAATGGAATAGAAAGCCGATCTGCAGCGGATTTCGCTATTTGTGAAAGACCTTTATCATATACTTGTGTCATA
Organism: uncultured Eubacteriaceae bacterium; assembly: GCA_947643285.1. Lineage (GTDB taxonomy): Bacteria > Bacillota > Clostridia > Lachnospirales > Lachnospiraceae > MGBC136627. The sequence continues at coordinate 2,352 of CANRVK010000301.1, read as the reverse complement.
TCTTTAAAACGAGGTCCAAATTCATCTAAATTTGGTCCACGAAGTGGAGAAGGGCACATAAAACTTAAATGATCTTTCATTAACATAATCGTTCCGGGTATGAGATCTTGTCTGATTCCGCCAGCAGCATTTGTGACAAAAAGAGAGCGAATACCTAATTTTGCGAAAACACGGATAGGGAAAGTAACGATATCCATATCATAGCCCTCATAATAGTGGAAACGACCTTTCATCAGAATCACTTTTTTATTTTCTATCATTCCTATCACTAATTTTCCATCATGTCCAGCTACCGTAGATGTAGGAAAATGAGGAATAGATTTATAGTCTAAAACGGTCGCATCTTGTACTTCTTCCGCCAAAGCCCCTAATCCAGATCCTAATATAATAGCAATTTCAGGAACAAATGGTAAAAAAGTCTTAATAGCATTTGCTGTTTCATTTATTTTTTGCATAGATAGATTCATAGAAAAACCTCCTTTATAGTAAAAAATATCATATCTTTACGTATTATAATAAAATAAAAAAGAGGTTGCAAGGTGTAATTTGGCTTCTTTTATAAAAATCTTGCGAATAAAAAGGGGATATGTTATCATAAATAGAGAGAAAAATAAATTTTAGGATTTTGAATGGAGGATAACCTTGTGAAAAAAAGAAGAATTCGTAAACTTATTCTGGCAACATTGACAGCTAGTTTGATAGGAAATATAAATTTTGTCTTTGCAGATGACGGAAAATGGATGCAAACAGATGATAAATGGTGGTATCAAAAAAAAGATGGCGGTTATTTGTCAGAACAGTGGTTGGAAGAGAATGGAAATTGGTATTATTTTGATAGAGAAGGTTATCTTTTGACAGACTGGGCTTTTATTAATGAAAACTGGTATTATTTTGAACCAAATGGCAAGATGAAAACCGGCTGGGTGTCATCAAAAGGAAATTGGTATTATTTCAATACAGATGGAACAATGCAGACAGGTTGGAATAATATTGATGGAGAGAGATATTATCTCAATGCAGATGGGGTAATGCAGATAGGCTGGAATGATATTGATGGAAATTGGTATTATCTGGATGAATCGGGAAAAATGCGTGAAGGCTGGCAGGAAGATATCAATGGAAAAAAGTATTATTTTGGAATAGATGGGATATTAAAAACAGGTTGGTTTGAGGATAATGGGAAATGGTACTATGGTCAGACTGATGGAGTGCTGCATACAAGCTGGCTAAAAGATGGACAAGATTGGTATTATTTTAAAGAAGATGGAAGTATGGCAACAGATACATGGATAGGGGATTATTATGTAAATACATCAGGTGTCTGGAGTCAAGTGGCTCAAAGTGATAATAATGATTTGATAATAGAACCAGTAGAATGGACAGAGGAAGAAGTTTCAGAAAAGATTCAGGAATTGAGGGCGAAATTTCCAGAAGGAATGTATTGGAATCATATGGGGTTCGATCCCTATTTGGCAAACAATAGTGAAATTGTGACCGGTATTCCCTGTGAACATGAATCATTTAATATGACTTATTGTAATAATTATGTGTTAGGAAATGTAAGGGGATATCAATGTGATGGATTCGCGCGAAAAATGAGTGATTTAGTATTTACACCACAAGCACCTGTGATAGATTATGATTATGAATTTAATAAGATTAAAATAGGAGATTATATCAGATATAATGATATTCATACGGTATTTGTCATTGGTAAAGGAGCAGATTATATTGATACCGTAGAAGTGAATTATGGAGGCACTTGTAAGATACATTGGGATGGAAAGCTGTCTAAGACTACATTAGATAAGTTGAGTATAGAAGCATTTACAAGATATTAAGTGAAGATTAAAGTCAACTTTTCTTTTATATATAAAGCGCATAGATTAGGGGAATATTTTAGGCAAAGGGTCGCTGCGGCAAAGAACTATTCCAACGAAGCCGCGCTTTCGCTCCGTTCCAGACGTAGCGGTACTAAATTCGCCGTTTCGCTTCCCTAGAAACTGCTCATTAAGTACCGACGTCTTCCAAGGGGCTTCTTTTGGAATAGTTTTTTGCCTTCGCTAGTTTGTTGGCTATTCTAGAGAAATTAGGAAAGAAAATCATGATAGGATAGGAAATGAAAGAGAGAGGTTGTATATTATTTAACTTCATGATAAGGGTTAAACTATTTGTTTCCTTATAAATATTATCTTTTTAGATGGTAGATAGTGACACAAATTATCTTCAACAAAAATTTGGATATTATAATATTAATGTTAAAAGTATGTAAAAGACTACTTTCTTGTCATTGTTGAATTGTAATTTTTCACTAGAACAGCGAAAAGGTAGCGCAGGGGAAGAAGTATTCCA
>CANRVK010000300.1 GCA_947643285.1 uncultured Eubacteriaceae bacterium | reverse complement strand
CATAATATCACAGGACATTTTCGTTTTAATCCTCATTAACACAAAAAACCACTCTTTCCCTTCCTTTCTTCCAAACCTAAAAAAACTTTTCATAAAGAAGAAACAAAAAAAGTAAAAAAAATAGATGCTAATATTTTATACCACAATAACTAAAATTAGCATCTATTTTCAAATAAAATTAAATTTTATGTATAAATAATCCACTTCTCAACTTCGGTTCAAACCAAGTTGATTTTGGAGGCATTAAAAGTCCTGCATCTGCTACCGCAAATAATTCTTGTATTGATGTCGGATACATCGAAAATGCCACTTTCATATCCTTTTTGACACGTCTTTCTAATTCCTCTAACCCTCTGATACCTCCAATAAAATCAATTCTGTCATCTGTCTTAGGGTCTTCTATTCCTAAAATGGGGCTTAATAAGTAATCCTGCAAAATAGAAACATCTAACCCCTTTACAGGATCATCAGAACAAATCTGCTCTTTTGCTGTCAGGCGATACCACGCTCCATCTAAATACATTCCAAATTCATGTTTTTTCTCAGGATAATATTTTTCTTTTCCAATCTGTTCTATGATAAAATCTTGTCCTATTTTCTTTAAAAATTCTTCTGAAGTCAATCCATTTAAGTCCTGCACCACTCGGTTATAATCTAAAATCATTAATTGGTCATCTGGAAATAAAACAGATAGAAAATAATTAAATTCCTCTGTTCCATCATAACTTTTTTGTTCTTTTCTCCGTTTTAATCCCACCTTCACTGCAGAAGCCGCTCTATGATGTCCATCAGCGATATAAATCTCTTGTATCTCAGAAAATGCTGTTCTTATCTCCTCTATTTTGCCCTTCTCTTCTATCTTCCAAACAGTATGCCTCACCCCATCTGGCGCTATAAAATCATACAATGTTTTTTGTCCTTTTACTTCCTCTACTATCTGATTAATCCGCATATCAGAACGATACGCTAAAAAAATAGGACCTGTTTGAGCACTACAGATATTCACATGCCTGATTCGATCCTCTTCCTTTTCCGCTCTAGTATTCTCATGCTTCTTAATAACACCATTCAAATAATCATCAATAGAAGCACATGCCACAATTCCAGTCTGAGGGCGTTGATTCATGGTGAGTTCATAAACAAAATAACACTCCTCTTTTTCTGTAAAAAGAATCCCTTCCTCTTCCATCTGTTCTAACAACTCTTTTGCCTTCTGATAAACCCTTTCATCATAAATATCTACACTATCCCCTAATTGAGTTTCCGCCCTGTCCACTCTTAAAAATGACATTGGCTCTCTCTGTGTTTCTCTCTTTGCCTCTTCTCTATTCCACACATCATAAGGAAGAGCTGCTACCCTATCTGCAACTTCTTCTTTCGGTCTTGTACAAAAAAATGGTTTTACCTCTGCCATAATACCCTCCTTCCATCTATCTATCCTTTTATTCTCATCAAACCCATAAAAAAAACTAGAACAGCCAACTACCAGCGAAGGCAAGGAAATATTCCAAAAGAAGCCCCTTGGAAGACGTCGGCACTTAATAAGCAAACCCGCAAGAAGCGGGATTTGCGAATTTAGTGCCGCTACGTCTGGAACGGAGCGAAAGCGCGGCTTCGCTGGAATATTTCCTTGCCGCAGCGTCCCTTTCACATTAAAACAAACTAATTCATAATATCTCCCCAGTCCCCTTTTGAAATATCTCTCTATCTATTTTATTTTACTCTCTAAACAAAAAACCTCTTCTTTTTTTATTTCACAATTCTCACTTTTTTTACTTCTTCTATCTCTTCTATCGCATTCACCAATTCCTTAGTCGCCGGAGAATCCAAATCCATTAATGTATAAGCATATTCCCCTTTACTCTTATTAATCAAATCAGAAATATTGATATTCTGCTCAGAACATGCTCCTGTAAACTTCGCTAACATATTTGGCACATTTTTATGACAAATAGCAATTCTTCCTACCTTCGTGCAGACTCCCATATCACAAGCTGGAAAATTAACAGAATTTACAATTGTTCCATTTTCTAGAAAATCCATCATCTGTCTTACTGCCATCTCTGCACAATTATCCTCTGCTTCTTTTGTAGAAGCTCCCAGATGTGGAATAGCGATCACATGTTTCATTTTTGCTGATTTTTGATTAGGGAAATCTGTCACATAGCATTTCACCTTTCCTGTTTCCAATGCCTCTGCCATACTGTCATCATCTACCAATAAATCCCTAGCAAAATTTAAGATCACCACACCATCTTTCATCATAGAAATTTTTTCTTTATTTATCATGCCTTTTGTATTCTCTAGTAGCGGTACATGTAAACTGATATAATCACATTCTTTTACAATCTTTTCTACTGTTTCAATATGCCCTACCTCTCTTGATAAATTCCAAGCAGCATTGACAGAAATATAAGGATCATATCCATAAACCTTCATACCTAAATTCACAGCAGTATTTGCCACCTTTACTCCAATCGCTCCTAATCCTATCACTCCTAATTTCTTTCCTGCTATCTCACAGCCTGCAAATTTTGACTTCTCTTTTTCCACCATTTTTGCAATAGTTTCTTCCCCACTATTTTCCTGTACCCATTGCACTCCCCCTATAACATCTCTAGAAGCCAAAAACAGTCCAGCTATCACTAATTCTTTCACCGCATTCGCATTCGCCCCCGGAGTATTAAAGACCACAATCCCATTTTCTGAACATTTCTCTAATGGAATATTATTCACTCCTGCACCTGCCCGTGCGATGGTCAATAAATTATCTGGCAAATCCATTTCATGCATAGAAGCACTGCGCACCAAAACACCATTCGCTTCTTTTATTTCCTCTGTCAATTCATAATTTTCTGTCAAAAGCTCTGTTCCTACTTTTGAAATCTTATTTAAACAATTCACTTGAAACATGATTTTTCCTCATTTCTGCGCCGCTTTACTCTATCTATTTTCTTCTTCTAAATTCCTATTAAAAATTTATGCTATCAGCGCTGACATAAACTTAAAAAACAATTCCTAAACATTCTATCTTCTCTATTGATTATTTATTCCTTTTTTCAAATTCTCTCATAAATTCCACTAACTTCTCCACACCTTCTAAAGGCATCGCATTATAGATACTAGCTCTCATACCACCTACTGTTCTATGCCCTTTCAGGTTTTCTAATCCAGCCTCTTTTGCCTCTTTGACAAATTTTGCATCCAGTTCTTCATTTCCTGTCACGAATGGCACATTCATCAAAGACCTATCCTTTTTTTCCACCGTTCCACGGAATAATTCACTCTCATCTAAGAAATCATAAAGAATCTTCGCTTTCTTTTCATTTCTCTCTTTCATCACTTCTAATCCGCCCATATTCTTCAACCATTGGAATACCTTCCCACAGATATAAATACCATAACAAGGAGGAGTATTATATAAAGAACCATTATCTGCATGTATTTTATACTTTAACATTGTTGGTGTTCCCGGCAATACTTCATCTGTAATCAGATCTTCCCGAATAATAGCAATCGCTACACCTGCAGGTCCAATATTCTTCTGCACTCCACCATATATCACTCCATATTTTGTCACATCCATCGGCTCTGACAAAAAGCAAGAAGAAACATCTGCCACTAAAGTCTTTCCTTTTGTATTAGGAAGTGTTTTAAACTTCGTTCCATAAATTGTATTATTTTCACAGATATAAACATAATCTGCATCCTCATCAATAGGCAGATCGGAACAATCTGGAATATAAGAATAGGTCTTATCTTCAGAAGAAGCGATCGCTTTTGCCTCTCCATATTTCTTTGCCTCCTGATATGCCTTTTTCGCCCATTGTCCTGTAATAATATAATCTGCCTTTTTATGTTTCATCAGATTCATAGGAATCATCGCAAATTGTAAAGAAGCTCCACCCTGTAAAAATAAAACCTTATAATTATCTGGAATATGTAATAAATCTCTCAAATCCTGTTCTGCTGTTTCAATAATCGTCTGAAACGCTTTTGAACGATGGCTCATCTCCATCACAGACATTCCTGTCCCTTTATAATTCAGCATCTCCTCTGCTGCTTCTTTTAGCACTTCTTCCGGTAAAACTGCCGGTCCTGCTGAAAAATTATACACTCTTCCCATTTTAATTTCCTCCTAATTTTTATTCATTTCCATATTTTATGAAATTCTCAAAACCAAATTTTCAAAAATTCTATATTATCTATATCTGACAATCAAAATAATCAAAATAACCTGAAATTAAAAAATATTATCTCTTACATCTTGACCAAAGAGGGGCGCTCCGGCAGATACCTATTCCAACGAAG
>CANRVK010000299.1 GCA_947643285.1 uncultured Eubacteriaceae bacterium | reverse complement strand
AATTTAGTACCATTACGTCTGGAACGGAGCGAAAGCGCGGCTTCGTTGGAATACTGGCTCGCCTCAGCGACCCATTATCGACTTTGACCCATTATCTAATTATTAAAAACACAATCTTAACCATTTCTAAAACAAAACATTATTTCTTCTTTGTAGAAGTAGTAGAATCATTCTTTTTTCTTTCTTCCTCTTCTTCTGTACTTGATTTTTCCATTTCTTCCTCATCTTTAAACTCATCTGGCACACTGCCAAAGATAAATTCATGAAGTTCCCTATTATTCAATTTGAAATCCACATCAATTACTAACATTTTATTATACCAACTATCTGTATAAGAGTTCGCAATTGGTATTCTAAACTGTTCCATATCCGCTGACAAAATACCTGCTCCCACTGCATCGGTAGCTATTTTTGTCATTTCCATCAATGTTAAATCCGTAGTCACAAGTGGAAGCACTGTTTCCATAGTGTTTAACAAATCTGGTAAACTCTGATTTCTAAACTGTTCATAAATACTATTTAATATCTGCCTTTGTCTAGTCGTTCTTGCAAAATCATCTGCTTCTGAACCTTTTTCCACATGGCGCACTCTAGCATATCCCACGGCTTGAGATCCATTTAACCAATGTGTCCCTGTAAACTCTTGTAAATTACGAGAAGCCTCATCTGCAATATAATTTGTTGTATTGAGATAATGAGCTTCCTTCTCCGTCATATAAACCGAAACTCCCCCTAACGTATCGATCACCTTCGCTAAAGAGGAAAAATTAACAGCGACATAACCATCTAATTTCAGATCAAAGTTTGTTGCAAATACATCATATATGAGCTTCGCTCCTCCTTTTCCATAAGCAGTATTCAATTTATTATTAGAATACCCCGGAATCTGAACCAGCATATCTCTCATAAAAGAAGTTAATTTTAAACTTTTATTTTTTGTATCAATCGTCACTACAATAATCGCATCGGATAAATTCCCAGAATCTTTATCCAGACCTAATAACAGAAGATTATAGATACCTTTTATAGAACGACCTTCTTCCCCATTACTTTCTATTTCTTCCAGCGTTGCCGTCGGCAAGTGCGTATAGTCTTCTGGATTTTCCACTGTTTCTATATAGTCCGTAGGAGATACTGTATCATCAGAAGTGTCATCATAATTCACTAATGTCATTAAATGATAAGCATATCCTACTAACCCTAATAAAATCACAATGATAATAACAGCACTTATGATAAATATTTTGTACCACAATGGCTTTTCTGAAAATTTTTTCTTTATTTTTCTTGCTTTTGTCATTTTTCTATTGTCTTGTTTACTCATTTACTTTTATCTCCTCATCTGTCCATGTTGAGGTCATTCATGTAAAACATATATGAATGGCTGCTTTAGATTTGATTTAATACTTCTAACAAATAATTCCATACCCTCTCTGTAGAAGAGATGCTCAAACGTTCTTTTGGCGTATGAATGTCTTTCATATTAGGTCCAAAAGAAACTGCATCTAAATCAGGACATTTTTCCAATAAAAGTCCACATTCTAATCCCGCATGAATCGCTTGGATTTCTGGCTTTTTCCCAAACATTTTCTCATAAATGGCGATCATTTTCTCTCTTAACTCAGAATCTCTTTTATATGCCCACTCTGGATAATCTCCAAATGTAGTATATTCTCCTCCTAAAAATTCTGCCAAATATCTCAGTTGTTCACTCAGAGCATATTTTCTAGACTTAACAGAACTCCTTATAGAAGTGACTAGCTCTAAATAATCCTTTTGTGTTCTTAAAATACCAACATTGAGAGAAGTTTCTACTAATCCATTGATATCCATACTCCAATTTTGAATTCCATTTGGCATATTCATCAAAAGAAAGATCATTTTCTGCTGAACAGCAGGATGAAACACAGAAGAAGTCTGTATTCCTTTTTTCTCTGTTACAATACAGATATCCTTATCAGAAACCGCATATTCTTGCTTCCAATCTTTTTGTATCTGTTCTAATATCACTTCTAATTCCTTTGTATCCTCTTCTTCTATCAATAAATCCACAGTAAAATAATTCGCGATCGCATTATCTTTTTCTCCACCGGAAATATTTATAATAGAGAAATCACAGATTTTTTGTAACGTATGCAGTAACCTTCCTCCCAGTTTAATCGCATTTGCTCTTTCTTTATGAATCTCCGCTCCAGAATGTCCTCCCTTTAATCCTTTTATAGAAATTTGATAAAAAACACCACTGTTTTGTTCATATATAATCGGTAATTTGATATCACCACGCAGCCCTCCAGCACAACTGGTGAGCAAAATTCCCTCTTCTTCGGAATCTAAATTGAGCAGATATTTTCCTTTTATCATAGATAAGTCAATCACATTCGCGCCACACATGCCAGTTTCCTCATCTACTGTCAAAATGACTTCCAATCTGGAATGGCTGATGTCCTCTGAATCTAAAATAGCCAACGCATAAGCTACCGCTATTCCATCATCTCCTCCTAAACTCGTACCTTCTGCATAAATTTCATCTCTATCAATTTTCACATCTAATCCATCATTTTCTAAATCCTTTTCACATCCCTCTGCTTTTACCGCTACCATATCCAAATGCCCCTGTAAAATAACGCCAGCATCTTTTTCACGCCCTTTGGAGGCTTCTTTTACAATAATCACATTATTACTCTCGTCCTGCCAATAAGCTAGTCCATGTTCTTTTGCAAATGCAACACAATAATCGCTAATTGCCTTTGTATTTCCAGAACCATGTGGTATCTTTGTTATTTCTTCAAAATAGTGAAATACTTTTTTGGGTTCTAAATTTTCTAACAAATCTTTCTCCTCCATATCTTACTATAATTCATTGCTGTTTTTTATCAATTCTATTACTTGTATATTTTCACATATATTACCAAAAAAATCAACTTATATCATACATGTTTCAAAAAATTTAAGAATCTATTTCGGAAAATTCCTCTTTTTTTCTCCTCTAAACTTATTCTATCCCCACTTTTTTTAGAATATATTACAAATAAGACTACTGTTACAAATCAGGTGACATCTTGAAAAAAATATTTGGAAGTCTATTTTTTGCCTGTGTGTTTTTGTTCATGTTATGCAATCCTAAAACCACAGTTTCAGGCGCACAGACAGGATTGCTTTTATGGTTTCATTCCATTATTCCTGCTCTTTTGCCCTTTATGATACTCTCCAGTCTGATGGTCGCAACCGATGCGATTTCCTTTTTTACTTTTTTCTTAGGTCCTATTGCGAATAAAATTTACGGAATTTCTTCTAATGGCTCTTATGCTTTATTTGCTGGTCTTTTATGCGGATATCCTATGGGAGCAAAAACCTGTGCTGACTTAGTACAAAAGCAAAAGATAAGCCAAGCAGAAGCCCAATATTTGCTCTGTTTTACCAACAACCCCAGCCCTGCTTTTGTGATCAGCTACATCTGTGATTCTGTACTAAAAACACCCACCACACTGCCCTTTCTTTTATCCATTTACACCGCTCCCCTTTTAGCAGGTTTTATCTATCATATCTTTCAACATACAAAATATAAAGAAGAGAAAAAAACTTTTTTCCCCTACCTGCCTAACCGCTCTTTTGATTTATCTCTCGTAGATAATGCCATTATGAACTCCTTTGAAACTGTTACAAAATTAGGCGGATATATCATTTTATTCTCTATTTTAGCATCTTTTATTAAAAATTTAGATTCTAGAATCATCCATGAACCTCTTCGCTGCTTTCTTTTAGCTTTAACAGAAATCAGTACTGGTATTCATTATTTAGGAAGCAGCATTTTAAAAAATTCCCACCTCCCTATCAAAGAGATGGCGATTTGTGCCTGCGTTTCCTTTGGAGGGCTGTCTGGAATAGCACAGACAAAAAGTATTTTAAAAAATACCTCTTTATCCATCTTCCCTTACATATTCAGTAAATTATTAATCTCTATCTTATCCGCCATTTTATTTTACATCTTTCATATTTTTTTATAACTAATTTATAACTAATTCTTCTTTTAGTTACCATTCCGTCTATTTGGTCATCAAAGGGTCGCTCCGGCAAGGACATATTCCAACAAAGCCGCGCTCTCGCTCCGTTCCAGACGTAACGGTACTAAATTCGCAGCTCCTTACAGAGCTGCTCATTAAGTGCCAACGTCTTCCAAGGGGCTTCTTATGGAATATGTCCTTGCCTTCGCTAGACGGTTACTGTTCTAATCTGTGAAAAACAAATTTCGTAATAACAAATAAAAAGTCTGAATGGTTACTTCTTTTATTTTTAACAACCCACGACAAACGCATGAATGATACCTATTATCCAATTTCTATTTTTCTTATTTTTT
>CANRVK010000298.1 GCA_947643285.1 uncultured Eubacteriaceae bacterium | reverse complement strand
TCATAGAATTAGAATTATTTGTTCCAGAAGATACTCCCTCTACAAACTCTAAAAATTCATTTTGATTATTAGAAATATCTAACTGCCGCCATACATTTCCATCTTTATATTGCCAACTAAAAGTATGTCCTTCTGCCACTACGTTAGTGCTTAATGTGATATTACCTCCCATATCCACAACTTCATAGTTATCCGCTTTTATTAAAGCATTTGCAGAACCTTTTAAGATAGTAAATAATGTCTTAAACGTGATTTGATCGCTTACATTATTATTAATTTTATTCCAATTTTCCCATTTATTAAAAACTGGAACAGGGGTTAATGTCAATGTTTCCTCACCCCAATTCTTTCCTACAACACCTTGCCCATTCACTAAATCTACAATAAATGGCATCTGCGCTGTACTGTCCTGACCGACATACCACTCTAAACTATTTCCTAAATCGTTGGCTAAATCAGAAAATTTTATCGTCTGTCCATACTCAATACTAGCGATTTTATTATTATACTTTTTCTCATTTACATGAGCTCTTATAAATAAATCAAATGTTTTTTCAATATAGTTATCACTTGTACTGCTGTTATTCAAATAAATTCTAGCAATCAATCTAGAATATCCACCATACTGTCCCACATTCGTATTATACCGATAAACTGTCGTATGATTAATATCTGGATTTCTAATCGGATCACCTATACTTTTTATTAATTTAGATGTAGTAGGCATACTAACATCTGTTTTTGCTGGAACAGGCAATTTTATTAACTCATCTGTTTCTGCATCTTGATAAAACCAGTTTATTTCACTGCTCTCTGCGTTGTTTGCTAAAATCTCAATCGTACTGTTAGGTTCTGTATATGCATAATTAAAATATCCACCATCTTTATGATATAACTGTAATGGCACAGTAATCAATGCATTTCTGGTTATATTTAAAGGTGTTCCACTATCCTTATGAGTACCAGTAACTGTAAATGTAAATTGTAAAATACCAGAGGCATGAGCTGTCATATCAAAAGATTTCACAATCATTCTATAATCATTTACATTCAAACTTTCACCCGGAGGCAAGTTCTGAATAATATTTTCTCCTATATCCATCACATCATTCCTGATGATAGTTCCACTGTTTATCACTTGATCGTTTACTTTTACTTCCCATTTTAAATCCGTATATGTACTAGGTAAATCTCTCGCTAAATCCCCATTAATCATGATCTGCGCTTGTATATTCGCAGTATTAGGAGAAGAAAACCCCGATTCCGAACTTTCCGGAGGTGTGAGGTCAAACTGTGGCATAGTATTTCCATCATCAGGTAAATATCCGCCTTGCCCATCATTTAAACTGGGGTCATAAACCCTGAAATTAATCGTATAAGTAGGGCTTATATTTCCATTATTTTCTGTCGCTTCTGTTTTTTCTACATTCCCATTCATTAATGGAAATACCAACAATATCACTGCTATTACTACCCAGATTTTTCTTAAACGCAGTCTTTTCATTTATGTGACCTCCTACTATAATTCTAAAGTATGTATTTCTCTTTCTTTTCTATCACTCATTATAAATTATATTGAAATATTTTTCCACCATATCTTTTATCTTTTCTATCTAATTTCCTATCCGTCCCTGAAAGCTTATAACATTTTCTTATTTCATTTAATGCCTCCTTAACAAAACTAATATTTTCACTCACTTTCCACTCATAACCCCTACTTTTATACCCTTTCCATAAAATATTTTTTCCTATCATTTTATTATCTATTATATAACTCCTATCCTTATTTTTCAACTCTTCTTTTTTTTACGATTTCTAAAAACTTTTCTTACAAACTTCTTTTTAAACAAATATCACCCAAAAAGAAAATCCGTTATTCCATATTTCACACTCTCACATCTGTTATAGAAAATCCCCCTGATAGCCCAAAAAACAGGCTGTTATAGAAAACATTTTTATATCTTTAAAATAACATGTTTCCTATAACATCCTGATAAACTTTTACATTTTTATTTTAATATTCAGAAATTCTACTATCTTTGTACTCTGCCTGAACCATCTCCGCCGACTAAATTATCCACCTCAGCCCTGCTCACTAAATTAAAATCGCCGGGAATCGTGTGTTTTAGAGCAGAAGCCGCCACTCCATATTCTAATGCCTCTTTAAAATTCTTTCCATCTACAAAACCACAGATAACACCTGCTGCAAAAGAATCTCCTCCTCCTACACGGTCTACAATAGGAAAAATTCTATATTCTCTAGAATGATAAAATTCTTTTGTATCCCTAGAATAAATACAAGCAGACCAGCCATTATCAGAAGCAGAATGACTCACTCTTAAAGAACTGATAACATATTCAAAATTAAACTTATCCACCATCTGTTTAAAAATATCCTGATAACCAGCTAATTCCAATTCCCCGCTAGTCACATCTGTATTTCCCGGTTTAAATCCCAATACTTTTTCTGCATCTTCTTCATTTCCAATACAGATATCCACATACTGCATCAAATCACTCATCACCTTCTGCGCCTTCTGAGAAGACCACAACTTCTTTCTGAAGTTTAAATCACAAGAAACCTTCACCCCTGCCTTTTTCGCCGCCTTACAAGCAACCTTTGTCAATTCCGCTGCTGCATCAGAAACAGCCGGTGTGATTCCCGTAAAATGAAACCAATCTACACCTTTAAAAATCTCATCAAAATCAAAATCCTCTGCCGTTGCTGTAGAAATCGAAGAATGTGCTCTATCATAAACAACATTAGAAGCCCTCATCGCCGCTCCTGTTTCCAAAAAATAAATTCCAAGCCTTTCTCCACCTTTTGCGATATACTTTGTGCATACATTCATCTTTCTGAGAGCCGCAACCGCACATTCGCCAATCGGATTCTCAGGAACTTTTGTCACAAACTGCACATCATGTCCATAATTTGCTAAAGAAACAGCCACATTCGCCTCCCCGCCACCATAGCAAACATCAAATTCATCAGCCTGAATAAACTTTTCATTGCCCGGTGTGGACAATCTCAACATAATTTCTCCCATTGTAACAATCTTAGCCATATTTTAAATCCTCCATATTTCTTATTCCTTCACATTTTAAATTCCATTTTTAGGCAACAGTAACATCTTTATTTACACTTTTTTACTTTTGCACCAAATGTAATGCAAACCCTCCAAACTCTCCATTAAAATAAACCGCCTTCAAATTACCCTTCGCATCATATTTCGCTGTTTCCATACAAAAAGAAAACCCACGTTTTTCTAAATGATACATCGCTCTCTGAATATAATTCGTCTGAATCGCAATATGTCCATTTGTTCCTAAATAAGGACTTTTCATAACTTCAATACCAGAACCTGCAAATATAGAACTATTTCCCACCTTCTTCTCAAATCCAAACATCTTCTCAAAAACAGTTCCTAATTCTTCTGCCTCATTTTCATCTTTTCCATTAATTCCCACATGCTTTATTTCAAACCCTAACATCACTTCTACTGCTTTTTTTGTCAGCTTCTTAACGCTTTCAAAATCACCAGCTTTCACCATATCCTTATTCACCATCCAACTACCGCCACAAGCAATAATCTTATCAAAATCCAAATAAGAGGTCACATTTTTCTCATTGATTCCTCCCGTAGGCATAAATTTCATATTCACATAAGGAGCAGCCATAGATTTTATCATATTCAATCCTCCAGCCGCCTCTGCCGGAAAAAACTTCACAACTTCCAACCCTAACTCTATCGCCTGTTCTACATCACTTGGACTAGAACATCCCGGTGTCACAGGAATTTCTTTTTCTATACAATGTTTTACCACTTTTGGATTAAAACCCGGACTCACAATAAACTTAGCCCCTGCAGCCACTGCCTTATCCGCCTGTTCTATTGTGAGCACAGTACCCGCTCCCACTAACAATTCAGGAAATTTAGAAGACATAATTTTTATGGATTCCTCTGCTGCTTTTGTACGAAACGTCACTTCTGCACAAGGAAGCCCTCCTTCTATCAGTGCTTTTGCCAAAGGTTCTGCGTCTTTTACATCATCCAGAGCAATTACTGGCACAATACCAATTTTACTGATTTCCTCTAAAACCTTATTCATTCCATAATCTCCTTTTCTATTTTTGAAAATTTTACATATCTATACACCATATTAAATTACTCTCTATATTTTGTCAATCGAAAGCCTCATTCCTTTCTTATTATTAACTTTTCATCTGTTACTATTCAAATGCGTTGACTAAGGTTCACGATTTAATCTTCATCTGTTACCGTCCAACTGTGTTAACTAAGGTTCACGATTTAACAATGATAAGCTTATACAGACGCGCTCTCGCTCCGTTCCAGACGTAGCGGTACTAAATTCGC
>CANRVK010000297.1 GCA_947643285.1 uncultured Eubacteriaceae bacterium | reverse complement strand
GCGGGATTTGCGAATTTAGTGTCCGCTACGTCTGGAACGGAGCGAAAGCGCGGCTGGCAGGGTATTCTCCTATCCCGCGTGAACCATTCGCAGCACAATTCCATTCTCATTCTTTTATTTGTTTTTCTAATAATATCGGAGCTTTTTTTAACACCTCGTCCATACCAGATGGATTTTTTCCTCCTGCCTGTGCCATATTCGGGCGACCGCCTCCGCCTCCGCCGACAAGACCTGCTAATTCTTTTATCAGATTTCCAGCATGTGCCCCTTTCTTCACGGCTTCTTCTGTCGCCATAGCGATTAAATTCACTTTTTCTCCCATAGAAGATACTAAGACGACAACTCCTTCTTTCAGTTTTTCTTTTAATTGATCGCCTAGATTCCGTAACCCATTACTATCCACATCTGTAGCTTTTGCAGCCAGTAATTTGATTCCTTTTATCTCAACGACCTGATTCATCACATCACCTAATGAATTTTGTGCCAATTTACTCTTTAATTTTTCATTTTCACTATTTAAGTTCTTTATCTCTTCTAATAGACTCTCTGCTTTCTTTGTCAAATTAGATGGTTCTGTCTTTAAAACTTTAGAAATTTCATTCATTTGATTTTCTAACTGTTTATAATAAGAAAATACTCCTTCTCCTGTCAGAGCCTCTATTCTTCTCACATTCGCAGAAATACCTGATTCGGATATAATTTTAAATGTCGTGATAGCAGAGGTATTTGGAACATGTGTTCCACCACATAATTCCATAGAAAAATTTCCCATCTTTACTACACGCACTTTATCCCCATATTTTTCATCAAATAGAGCCATCGCTCCTGTCTTTTTGGCTTCTTCCATGTCCATCACTTCTGTGACAACCGAAAGACCTTTTCTGATTTCTTCATTGACGATTTCCTCTACTTTTTCCAGTTCTTCTTTTGTCATAGGAGAAAAATGAGAAAAGTCGAAACGCAGTCTATCTTTTGACACATAAGAACCATGCTGCTGCACATGATTTCCTAAAACAGTACGCAATGCCTTTTGCAGTAAATGGGTAGCGCTGTGATTTTTTGCGGTGTCTTTTCGTTGGGATTCATTGACTAATAATTCCACCTCATCTGACACTTGAAACATTCCCTTTGTCACAATTCCAACATGACCGATTTTTCCGCCTAATAATTTTATCGTATCTTGTACTAAAAATTCTGCATCTTTGGTTTTAATCATTCCTGTATCCGCGATTTGACCGCCGCTTGTTGCATAAAAAGGCGTTTCTTCCACAAAAATAGTAGCTTTCTGCCCTTCCAAAATATTTCCCACAATCTCATCTGTTGTGGTTAATACCGTGATCTTAGAACTCCATGTTAAATGCTCATATCCGACAAATACAGAACTGATACTGGGGTCTATCTCTTCATAGATAGTGCTGTCTGCTCCCATGTAATTTGTTGTTCCTCTTGCTTTACGAGCTTTCTCTTTTTGTTCTTCCATCGCATTTTGAAAAGCCTCTTCATCTATGCTCATTCCATCTTCTTCTAAAATTTCTTTTGTTAAATCAATCGGAAAACCATACGTATCATAGAGAGTGAATGCGTCCAATCCAGATAATATTTTTATACCTTTTTCCTCACAGGTCTTTTTCATTTTTTCTAAGATACCAAGCCCCTGATCTATCGTTTTATTAAATTTTTCTTCTTCTGTTGTGAGAACTTTTAAAATATAATCTTGATTTTCTTCTAATTCGGGATATCCATCTTTATTCTCTTTTATCACGGTCTTGCATAAATCAGCTAAAAACAACCCCTGAATCCCTAAAATTCTGCCATGTCTGGCTGCTCTTCTGAGAAGACGGCGCAGTACATAGCCTCTGCCTTCATTAGAAGGAATGATTCCATCTGAAGTCATAAATGTTACAGAACGAATATGGTCTGTGATCAAGCGAATGGATACATCTAACTTATCATTTTCCCTATATTTCACTCCTGCCATTTCACAAATTCTATCTCGAATCGCTTTCATTGTATCGATATCAAATACAGATTCTACATCTTGAATCACTACGGCAAGTCTTTCTAATCCCATACCAGTATCTATATTCTTTTGCTGCAGTTCTTCATAATGTCCTTTTCCATCACTTTCAAATTGAGTGAAGACATTATTCCATACCTCCATAAATCTATCACAATCACAACCGACTTTACAATCCGGTTTTCCGCACCCATAAGCGATACCACGGTCATAATAGATTTCAGAGCAAGGGCCACAAGGACCTGCACCATGCTCCCAAAAATTATCACAAGCTCCTGTTTCATCACGATAAAATCTGGTGATTCTGTCAGCCGAAACGCCGATCTCTTTTGTCCAGATTTCAAATGCTTCTTCATCTTCACTATAAATAGATGGATATAATCTATCTTTTTCTAAGCCTATCACTTCTGTCAAAAATTCCCATGACCAAGCGATTGCCTCATGTTTAAAATAATCTCCAAAAGAAAAATTTCCAAGCATTTCAAAAAAAGTCAAATGTCTGGCTGTTTTTCCTACATTTTCAATATCCCCAGTCCGAATACATTTTTGACAAGTAGTCACTCTTTTACTAGGTGGAATTTCCTGTCCTGTGAAATAAGATTTCATAGGAGCCATTCCAGAATTGATTAAAAGCAGACTTTTATCATTACGTGGTACTAAAGAGAAACTTTTTAATCTTAAGTGTTCTTTACTCTCAAAAAATTCTAAATACATTTTTCTTATTTGATTTAAACCATATTTTTTCACAATAGTTCCTCCTAAAGCAATTTGCCATTTTTAGTCTTATCAGCTATTTTTTTGGTCTTTCTTATCCCGAAGAAATTTTCCCAAAAATACCGCCGCGACAATAAGTGCAATCATTACAACAAAAATAATTGTATAATTAAATAAACCATTGAAAAATCCCATAGAACATCCTCCTTTTTATGCATAGATTTCTATGCAGCATTTTTATTTCACTTTAATCTGATGAACTCCTTTTTTTCCTTTTTTGATGATAAGAGCACCATCAGAATCAAGATCATTTGTAGTAAATACCTTATCAATTTCTGTCACCTTTTTCTCATTTACAACAATGCCTCCCTGTTGTATTAATCTTCTGCCCTCCGACCGGGAAGCCGCGAATTTCGTGTCTATCAATAAAGTAATAATGTCTTTTCCATTGTCCAGTTCCGCTTTTTCATACACCGTAGTAGGCATATCTGCACTCTTGCCGCCATTTGCAAAAATCTCTCTTGCTGCATTTTGCGCCTTTTTTGCCTCCTCTTCTCCATGTACAATCTTTGTGATTTCATAAGCTAGTACTTCTTTTGCCTGATTAATTTCCGCTCCCTCTAATGCACCTAATCTTCTCACTTCGTCCATAGGCAAGAAAGTCAATAATCCTAAACATTCCTCTACCTTTACATCTTCAATATTTCTCCAATACTGATAAAATTCATAAGGAGAAGTTTTCCTTTCATCTAGCCATACTGCTCCCTTCATAGTCTTGCCCATTTTGATGCCTTCGCTTGTAGTTAACAGTTTAAAAGTCAAACCAAATGCTGGTTTTTGCTCTTTTCTTCGGATCAATTCCACTCCTCCGATGATATTTGACCATTGGTCATTGCCTCCTAATTGTAACGTACAATCATACAACTGATTTAACTTCCAAAAATCATAAGACTGCATCAGCATATAGTTAAATTCAAAGAAAGTTAATCCCCTCTCCATTCTCTGTTTATAACATTCTGCTGTCAACATTTTATTAACAGAAAAATGTATGCCGACTTCTCTCAAAAAGTCTACATAGTTTAAATCTAATAACCAATCGGCATTATTGGCAATAATAGCATTGTCATTATCAAAATCTATAAATCTAGAAAGCTGTTCTTTAAATCTCTTGGCATTATAATCAATCTTTTCTTTTGTCATAATCGTGCGCATATCAGACTTTCCAGAAGGATCGCCGATCATAGTCGTTCCTCCACCTAAGAGAGCAATCGGACGGTGTCCAGCCTTTTGCATATGCATCATAGCCATAATAGTCAAAAAATGTCCTGCTGTTAAACTATCCGCAGTCGCATCAAATCCAATATAAAAAGTAACTTTTTCTTTTCCTAATAATTCCCGAATTTCTTGTTCATGAGTTGTTTGCTCGATAAATCCACGTTCAAGCAAAATGTCATATACATTTGTTGACATTTTTTATTCCTCCTATTGTGTCATTTAAAAATTATCTATAAATTTTATAGTAGCATAAGAAAAAATCTTTTTCAAGCTTTCTTCTTGTTTTTCAGCTCTAATTCGTTACAGTTCAGTCTATTTGGGGATCAAAGGGGTCGCTACGGCAAGAACCTATTCCAACGAAGCCGCGCTCTCGCTCCGTTCCAGACGTAGCGGACACTAAA
>CANRVK010000296.1 GCA_947643285.1 uncultured Eubacteriaceae bacterium | reverse complement strand
ATACCGCCCTTTTTCACCTGATCATTTAACAACGCCAAAGCCGCCGTTGTTCCGGGAGCACCTACCATTTCTAATCCGATTTCCTCTAAAATCTCTGCCACACTATCTCCCATCGCCGGTGTAGGCGCTAAAGAAAGATCTATAATTCCAAACGGTATATTCAGGCGTTTAGAAGCCTCTTGTGCCACTAATTGTCCCACACGGGTGATTTTAAATGCGGTCTTTTTAATGGTTTCACAAAGAACTTCAAAGTTTTCTCCTCGCACCTGAGATAAAGCATGTCTTACTACTCCCGGTCCGCTGACTCCGACATGAATGACAGCATCTGGCTCTGTCACTCCATGAAAAGCCCCTGCCATAAATGGATTATCATCAGGAGCATTACAGAATATCACCAGTTTTGCACAGCCTAAACTATCTTT
Organism: uncultured Eubacteriaceae bacterium; assembly: GCA_947643285.1. Taxonomy (GTDB): domain Bacteria; phylum Bacillota; class Clostridia; order Lachnospirales; family Lachnospiraceae; genus MGBC136627. The sequence continues at coordinate 4,009 of CANRVK010000296.1, read as the reverse complement.
CTCCTTTGTATATTCCGCAGTATCTTTAACTATCTGCCCCATCAAAGCGATAGCATCCATATTGATTCCTGTTTTTGTAGAACCCACATTTACAGAACTACATACTCGTTCTGTCACCGATAAAGCTTTTGGAATAGAACGGATCAACCGTTCATCTGCTTCTGTCATACCTTTAGAAACCAAAGCAGAATAACCTCCAATAAAGTTGACGTCCACTTCTTTTGCCGCTCTGTCCAGAGTTTGAGCGATGCTGACAAAATCTTCTTCTGTCTTACATGCTGCACCTCCTACCAAAGCAATTGGTGTGACAGAAATACGTTTATTCACAATAGGAACAGCAAACTCGCGTTCAATTTCCTTACCTGTACTCACTAAATTCTTCGCCAATCTTGTAATCTTTTCATAAATCTTTCGATTCACTTCCTTTATATCACTATCACAGCAGTCTAATAAACTGATCCCCAATGTTATTGTCCGAACATCTAGATTTTCATGTTCAATCATCTGATTTGTTTCATTGACTTCAAACATATTTATCATAATATTTTCTCCTATATTCTATGCATTTTATCAAAGATTTCTTCCCTTTGAAGTTTTACTATAACTCCCATATTAGCACCTACCTGTTCTAACTCCTCTGCTAACACATCAAATCCTTTCTCTGACTTTTGCATATCGACTATCATCATCATATTGAAGTATTCCTGAATAATCGTCTGTGAAATATCCAAAATATTTACATTATTTTCAGCAAGATAAGTACATATATTCGCAATAATTCCTACCGTATCCTTTCCTACTACTGTGATAATTGTCTTTTTCATATATCTTTCCTCCATTCATTTTATTTTTTATATGGTAATTAAAGCAGAAGGCTTATCTCTTTTTGCTACCTGCAAAGAAAATCCCGAATCAAAATATTTCCGGTTGCTAATCGCAAGTTCCAGTTTTACTGTTTCATAAGCTAATGCTTCATAATTATTTTCTTTACTCATATGCCCTAAAAAAACATATTTTAACTTTTCACTCACAATTTCACATAATAGTTTTCCAGAGCCTTCATTAGACAGATGCCCCTTCTCCCCTAATATCCTCTTTTTTAGCTGATAAGGATATTTTCCTATTTCTAACATATTCACATCATGATTCGCTTCTATTAAGATAGCATCTAATCCTTTTAAATTACGAATCGTATAGTTATCATATGTTCCCATATCTGTAGCAACTGCAACTGATTTTGTTTTATTGCTCACTCGATATGCCACAGGATTAACAGCATCATGAGAAATAGAAAATGGATGTATCGTTAAATCTTCTATTTGAAAGTCTTTATCTGCAGTAATGGGATGAAACAAATCACACGGTATCTTTCCTAAATTTTTCATTTGGCAGAGTTCTCTGATTGTTTCCTTGGTTGTATAAATCGGAATATGATAACGTCTGGCTAAAATTCCAAGACTGCTCACATGATCTAAATGCTCATGTGTCACTAAAATACCCTTTATTTTTTCTATCAAGATATCATTTTCCTCTAATCCACTTTCAATTCGCTTTCCGCTTATTCCAGCATCTATCAGCAAATCCGTGTTTTTATCGCCTATATAAATACAGTTTCCGCTGCTTCCACTAGCTATACTCAATAGCTTCATATACTCAACCTCTTTTTCCCATTTACAAATTCAGCTCCCAATAGATACAAGCTAATAAATGTTTTTCATTTATTATACGTTTATCTTCTCTTCTATGTCAACTGATTTAAAGATTTATTTTTCCTAATGTATTTGTCAAATACTCTTCTATATATTTTCCCAATTCCTGATGTTCTTCTTTTAACAATTCTGCATCTTCCTTTAAAATCTCGTTTGCAGCTTCACTCGCCTCCTGCAGAATATTCGCATCCATAAAAACATCTCCTATTTTAAATTCCATAATTCCACTCTGTCTTATCCCTAACAAATCCCCCGGACCTCTCAGCCTTAAATCTTCACTAGCGATAAAAAAACCATCATTGGATTTATTTAAAATTTCTAGTCGCTCTAATGTTTCTTTTTTATCTGAGCCGCTGACAAAAATACAATAAGACTGTTCTTTTCCTCTTCCTACTCTTCCTCTCAACTGGTGTAACTGTGCTAACCCGAATCTCTCCGCATTTTCTACCATCATCACTGTCGCATTAGGCACATTTACTCCTACTTCAATCACGGTAGTAGAAACTAATATCTGAATCTTATTTTTAGAAAACCGCTCCATAATCTCATTTTTCTCTTTGGGTTTCATTCTCCCGTGCAAATATTCTATCTGAACAGCAGAAGAAAAATGTGCTTTTAACATCTGTGTGTAATCCAACACATTTTCTGCTTCCATCTGTTCACTTTCCTCTACCATAGGACAGATGATATAAATCTGTCTGCCCTTTTTTATCTCATTTTCAATAAAGCGATATGCTTTCGGTCGATAATTAATATCCACCACACAATTTTTAATCGGAAGTCGGCTGGCTGGCAATTCATCTATGACAGAAATATCCAAATCTCCATATAAAATAATTGCCAGTGTCCTTGGAATAGGTGTTGCACTCATAACTAACACATGTACTGCCTCTTTTTCTTCTCCCTTTTCCGATAAAATCTCCCTCTGCCTCACTCCAAACCGATGCTGTTCATCGGTAATGACTAAACCTAGACGGTGAAATTTCACCTTCTCTTGAATCAATGCATGAGTTCCTATCACAATATCTACCTGATGATTTGCGATCCTTTCATATGCTTCTTTTTTCTCTTTTGCTGTCATAGAACCAGTTAATAAAAGAGGTTTTTTTAAAATATGATGTGTTTGAAATAATTCTAAAATATTTTCATAATGCTGTCTTGCCAAAACTTCTGTAGGTGCCATCAAAGCCGCTTGATACCCATTCTCCGCTGCCTCTAATAGTGTCAAAATCGCTATCATAGTCTTTCCTGAACCCACATCACCTTGTACCAACCGATTCATAACCTTTTCTTCTGCTAAATCTCTTTCGATCTCTTTCCAAACTTTTTTCTGTGCATTAGTGAGAGAAAATGGCAGCCCTTCTATCAATTTTTCTGTCGCAGAAACCGGCTGCATGGGATATTGATTCTTCGTGATATCATTCGCTTGACGAAGTTTTCTTAAAGCCAAGATAAACAGAAAAAATTCTTCAAAAACCAATCTCCTCCTAGCTATCATAAGCTCTTTCATATCCTTTGGAAAGTGAATGGTTTTTAATGCAAAATTATATTCCGCCAACTGATATTTCTTTCGTATACTATCTGGCAAATATTCCCTTCTCATCTGTGTCTGTTCTAATTCTAATGCCTGTTTTATCGCCTTTATAACCGCATGATTTGTGAGTCCCATCGTCAGGGAATAAATAGGCTGCATTTCGTTGACTAACTCATCATATTCCGCTAAACCATATATTTTAGGCTGTTCCATTGTCAGTTTCCCTGCTTTAAATCCTACTTTTCCTCGAAATACAAATCTGCATCCAGCTCTCATTGTTTTTTGTAAAAACGGCATATTAAACCACATAATCGCTAATGTCCCGGTAGAATCCCTCATAACAGCCTGAACCACTTTGGCACTCTTTTTTGTTGTATTATTTTCTGGATGGGAAGGTGTTCTCATTTCTGGGGCTTTTATCAACATTCCCTCTACCGCTTGAATATTACCAGCTCTTATTTCTTTAATAGGAACAGGTTTTTTATAGATATCATAAGTTCTTGGGTAAGTATGTAGCAAATCTTCTATAGAATTTACTCCTATTTTTTGAAACAACTGTTCTGCTTTTTCCCCCACCCCTTTTAATTGACGTATTGATGTCATACTCTCTGCCTCTCCTAATTTCTTTTCCTTATCACTTCTTCTAAATCAAACCTCTTTTGTGAATCTATCAGTCTACATGAAAGTCAAAGGGTCGCTCCGGCGAGGGAGTCTTCCAACGAAGCCGCGCTTTCGCTCCGTTCCAGACGTAACGGACACTAAATTC
>CANRVK010000295.1 GCA_947643285.1 uncultured Eubacteriaceae bacterium | reverse complement strand
CAGCTATGAGGTTATGAGCAAGTAGCGAAGCGGATTGCGAATATCCGATTTGACTTAGATGTGAAAGGTGAGTAAATGGAGATTACATGGAATCCTTGGCATGGCTGCCATAAGAAGAGTGAAGGTTGTCTGAATTGCTATATGTTCCGAATAGATGCAAAGCATGAACGGGATTCTTCTATTGTGGAAAAGACAGGAAATTTTTATCTTCCAGTGAAGAGAGATAGGAAGAAGGAATATAAAATAAAAAGTGGTACAATGATTTTTTTATGTTTTACATCAGATTTTTTTGTGGAAGAAGCTGATATTTGGAGAGAAGAAGCGTGGAAGATGATCAAAGAAAGGCAAGATTGTAGGTTTTTATTTTTTACTAAAAGACCAGAGAGGTTTTATATAGGACTTCCGAGTGATTGGGAAGATAGCTATGAAAATGTGATAATGGGAGTGAGTTGTGAAAATCAGAAAAGAGCAGAAGAAAGGCTAGATATTTTAACAAAACTTCCTTTGAAACATAAAATAATTTCTGTCGCTCCCATGTTAGAAAGGATAGAGATAGAAAGGTATTTATCTAAGGGAATAGAACAAGTGATTTGTGATGGTGAGAGTGGGGAGCAGGCAAGAGAGATTCATTATGATTGGGTATTAGATTTGAGGGAGCAGTGTATAAGAAATAAAGTGGATTTTTGGTTTCGTCAGACAGGAGCTAATTTTATTAAAAATGGAAAGCGTTATAAAATACCCAAAAATAAACAAATAGAACAAGCGAAAAAAGCAGGAATTAATATTCAGTGGGAATGTTAATTTTAAAGTGATTTAGGGGATTTTATATTTTGAGCAAAAAGGGGGCAAGGGTAAGAAGTATTTAGGTGGAGCTTTATTTTTGCTCTATGAAAGACTATGTGGTACTAAGTACACAGATTTTTAGAAGGGAGAGAAGTTATTAGGGGTTATGAAATTAATAAAAATATATTTTAATACGTTTAAAATATTTTGTATTCAATATCGTTTTTTTGCTATTCGCTGTCTTCTTTTGTTTATTCTTCTTGCGGTAAATGATTTAATTATTTATAGTTTAGAAGGAGTGATAAGTGAAGATGTCATTTATTTAGGGCTGGATTCTAAAAAGTTAGTTCAATTCTTAATTCTTATTTGTGTGGTTTCTTTTTTTAAAATAATTCTATCTGCTTTTAAAGTGTATATGATTGGAACAAAAGGAAATAGAATTTCTAAAGAAATTAAGGAGAAGATGGGAGATTTTTTTATAAGAGTGAAACAGGAAATAATAGATAAAAATGGGGTAGGAGGATTTTTATCTGTTGTTATGAATGATATTCCTTTTATTGTAGACTTTCTTTCTGGGCGTACTCTTAATTTCTTATATGGTCTTATTGGAGTTTTTATATCTTTTATTTACATGTTTTCCATGAATTACATTTTAACTATGTTCTTTTTTATATTATTTTTGATAGTTTCTTATATTCAAAATATAAGTTCAAAACCTGTTCAAGAGGCGATGAAAAGTGTTTCCTTTGCTAAAAGTGATTATAATGCGATGACATCTGATATGTTTTATAATGCAGAAATTATTACAGCTTATTCACTGGAAACGATAATGGAAGAAAAGTACCAGAGAGAATATAAAAAGTATTATGAAGCTAATAAGCATTTTTTGAAAAAGTTAATTCAATCTTTGAGTATTAGCTCTGTTATGGCAAAGCTTCCTCTTTATGTTATATATATTTTAGCTTCTTATAGTGTATTATATGGGTATATGAAATTTGGAGATTTTATTACTTATATTATAGTAACAGAAGTAGTATCTGGTTGGCTGTCAATGGTTATGGAGAATTTGAGTTATATAAGAATGGATATGGCAAGTGTAGAAAGGGTAGAAACTATATTAAAAGAGCCAACAGAAAAGGTATCTTATCAACATTCAACATTAGAAATAAAAGATAAAGCGATTGAATTTGATGGGGTGGATTTTTCTTTTGATAGAGTGATATTAGATAATTTTAATCTGGAAGTAAAACAAGGAGAACATATTGCTATTATTGGAAAAAGTGGAATAGGAAAAAGTACCTTGTTAAAATTGATATTAGGTTTAATAGAATGTCAAAAAGGTCATATTAAAGTCTTTGGAACAGAAGTGAATAAAGATCATTTATTTGAAGTTAGGGAATGTATTTCTTATGTTGCTCAAAATGGTAATTTGTTTCCAGTTTCTATTAGAGAAAATATAATCTTGGACAAGCAGATTAATGATAAAGAAGTGATTCAGATTTGTGAAAGATTAAATATTTGGAATACAATTTGCAAATTACCAAAAGGATTAGATACCTTAGTTTTAGATGGAGGGATTAATTTTTCTGGAGGGGAAAGACAAAGAATATTAATTGCACGTGCTATTTTACAAGATAAACCCATTGTGTTATTAGATGAACCAGTGAGTGCTTTAGATGATGGAAATGCAGATAATATTCAAGATATTATAAAAACAGTGTTAAAAGATAAAACAGTTTTTATGATTACTCATAGAAGCAATATTTTAAAAACAGTTGACCATATTTATGAAATGAGAGAGGGCAAATTATATGAAACAGAATTTTAAAATTTTAATTAGAATGTTTCAGTTTACTAAAAATTGTAGAGTATATTATATATTAGGCTTAATTTTTTTTGCTTCTCAAATTTTTACTGCAAATTTTCTTCAGGCACTTTTTCTGAAATGGCTTTCGGCTGGTGCTATTTCTAAGAACAGCACTAAAATATTATCTTCGATTCTTTCTTTTGGAATTTTATTTTTGTTACAGATGGGCATAACTTTAATCGGGATTGTATTATATAATATATCTACTATAAGAATTGAAAGAGATTTAAAATTTTCTCTATATAATAGTTATATCAGACATTCACAATCACAAAAAAGACATTCTGTAGAGGCTATTAATCGCTTAAATGTTGATTCTGATTTAGCATTAGAATGTTTAAAAAATCAGTTTACATTAGTAGTATTTTCAGTTTTTACTATTATTTGCTCATCTATTGTAATTTTTAGTGTGGATTATAGAATAGGAATATGTGAGTTAATGATAGGTGTAGTTTCTTTTTTATTACATACAAAATATACTAAGCCTATGAAAAGTATAGGAGAAAAAATATTAGAAAGTAATGAGATGACGAATAAAGTATTAGCTGATATTTTACATAGTAATGAAGCAATAAAGATTAATAACTATTATAAAAGTATTCATAATATTTATATAAAAAAGTTAAAAATAATTTATCAGTTTTCACAGACAAAAACAGTTTTATTAACTTATCAAAGTATGATTAAGACAACCTTTGAATGGTTATCTCTAACGGGGATTTTTGGAATTGGAATATATTTTGTCTATACAGGAAGTTTGGATTTTCCATCTTTTATTATGCTTCCAACTTTATGTATCGGAGTGACAGATGCTATCACAGAAATAGGAAGGCAGTGGAACGCTCTTCAAGAACCTATTGCAGCAGCACAAAGAGTATTTCAGATTTTAGATTGCAAGGAAAAAGAAATACAAGGAGATAGAGAGCTTTTAGGATTTAAAAATAGTATTTTGATAAAGCAATTAACTTTTAAATATGAAAAAGAAATCATATTAAATCATATTAATCTTTTGATTAATGCAGGAGAGAAAATTTGTCTGATCGGAGAATCAGGAAGTGGGAAAAGTACATTATTAAAGATAATTTTAGGGATATATGATATTAAACCAGAGTGTTTATATCTGGATAATATTCCGATTGAAAAAGTAAGCCGTAAATCATGGCATGATCAATTTGCATATGTAGATCAGGATTGTAGATTATTTCACATGAGTATTTATGAAAATATAAAGTTAGGTAATTCTATGGCATCTGAAAAAGAAGTTTATGAAGCAGCTAAAATGGCAGGCTGTCATGACTTTATAGAAAAATTGCCTGATAAATATCATACTTTAGTAAAAGAAGGAAAGAATAGTTTATCTGGCGGAGAAAGTCAGCGTATCTGTATTGCTAGAGCATTGCTAAAAAATGCTCCTATTCTAGTTTTCGATGAATTTACCAGCGCGTTAGATAAAGTAACAGAAAAAGAGATAATGGAAACAATTTTTCATTTGGCAATTCCTCGCACGATTATTTTGTCAACTCATAATATGGAAATCGCTAAAAAGGCAGATAGGATATATAGAGTAAGAGATGGAATCTTAGAAAATATATAAAAAATAACTTTTTCCTAATAGTTCCACTCTATCTAATATTTTGTAACAGTTCAGCCTTTCGATCGAACGGAATAAAAAGTGATATAAAAATGTCAAATTTTCTTGCTGCTTTTTTACTGGTTATCACAAATAGGTAATTGCGAAAGTCAAAAGGGACGCTCCGGCAAGGACGTATTCCACCGAAGCCGCGCTCTCGCTCCGTTCCAGACGT
>CANRVK010000294.1 GCA_947643285.1 uncultured Eubacteriaceae bacterium | reverse complement strand
AGTACCGCTACGTCTGGAACGGAGCGGGAGCGCGGCTTCGTTGGAATACTTTCTTCCCGTCTCGACCCTTTCGCTTTACACCAAACGGAACATAACTCTATAAAAAAAGTTAGAAGTATAAATAGAACTTCCTTAACATATACTGTAACAGCAAATGAAAGGGGTAGTTCTATGGAAAATTTGAATGTGGCAGATGGATTATCCAATATGTATCGGGTATATTCCGATATACAAGCCAGAACAAATGGAGAGATTTACATAGGGGTAGTAGGACCAGTGCGCACTGGAAAATCCACATTTATAAAACGATTTATGGATTTGATGATATTGCCCAACATGGAAGATGAAAATGATAAAATTCGCACGAGAGATGAGCTTCCACAGAGTGCAGCAGGGCGGACAATTATGACAACAGAACCTAAATTTATTCCAAAAGAAGCAGCATCTCTACATCTTTCAGATGATATGGAAGTGAAAATTCGTTTAATTGATTGTGTGGGATATATGGTAGATGGTGCACAGGGGCATAGAGAAAACGAAACCGAACGATTAGTAAAAACACCTTGGTTTGACTATGAAATACCTTTCACTCAAGCGGCTGAAATCGGTACACAAAAGGTAATTACTGAACATTCTACGATTGGAATTGTCGTGACTACAGATGGATCTATCGGGGAAATACCAAAAGAAAATTATGTTCCAGCAGAAGAAAAGACGGTGAGTGAATTAAAAAAATTAGGAAAACCATTTGTTATTTTATTAAATTCTGTAAAACCATATTCTGCTGAAACCATTAAGATGGCGGAAGAGATGATGACAAAATATAAAGTGACTGTTTTGCCGATGAATTGTGAACAATTAAAGAAAGAAGATGTAAAATTAATTCTAGAATCGGTTTTAAGAGAGTTTCCTATCTCTGAATTTGATTTTTATATGCCAAAATGGGCAGAAATGCTTCCGGCAACTCATCCAGTGAAAGATGCTCTATTAAAATTGATGAAAGATACCGTGAAAAAAATGACATATATGAAAGAAATTTCTCCCAGAGAGATACAATCGCAATCTCCTTACATAGAGCAAATTAAGATTGTAAAGTTAGATTTAGCAAATGGAAAAGTGTACTTAAGTGCACAAATTAATGATTCCCATTATTATAATATGCTCAGTGAAATGACAGAATTGCCAATCGAAAATGAATATCAATTAATCCGATCTATGAAAGAATTTTCTTCTATGAAAAGAGAATATCAAAAAGTGCAAGGGGCATTAGAAGCAGTGAGAATAAAAGGATATGGAGTAGTAGCTCCTTCTAGAGAAGAAATAAAATTAGCAGAACCGCAAGTGATTAAACATGGAAGTAAATTCGGAGTGAAAATTAATGCAGAATGTCCATCGATTCATTTGATCAAAGCAAATATTCAAACAGAAATTGCTCCGATTGTAGGAAGTGAGCAGCAAGCGAAGGATTTAATCGCATATATTAAAGAAAATTCTGCACAAGAGGAAGGAATATGGACAACAAATATTTTTGGAAAATCGATTGAAGATATTGTAGATGACGGAATCCGAACAAAGATTCATGTAATTACAGAAGAAAGTCAGTTGAAATTACAAGAAACCTTACAAAAAATTATTAATGACAGTAATGGTGGTCTTATTTGTATTATAATTTAAGAAAAGAGTCGAGAATTTAATCGTAAAAGTGTATAAAAGATAATAAATAGAAAAATTTATTAGAAAATTATTCTGTTTCATTATTATCTTTTATATACTTTTTATTTTTTTAGAAATATGAGTTGACAATTTTGTAGTTAAATGATAGTATGTATATACAACTATTGTCTAAAAACAATTTATCAGGGAGCGGGCGGAGGCATAATTATTTTGTAAAAATAACAACAATGAAAAAGATAATCCAGAAATGAATAGAATAAATCAATGATTAAAAAAGATTTAAAATAAAAAAAGGAGAAAATAGAGATGAGAGAACCTAGTATTTATATGTCATATATTACAGAAAAAGATATTTTGCATATATTTATCACTCATTTTAAAAATAAAAATGTGAGTCAAGAAAATTATTTTGGAGATATTAATGAATTTTTGGATTTATGCCAAAAAGACTTTTTGCAGGTTAGAGAAAAAGATGTAGATGAATATTATAATTGGTTGCTATTAAAGATTAGACAAAAGCAGATGAAGGCGACTACTTTACAAAAAAAGATGAAAGAGTTACATAAATTTTCAGATTTTATTATGAAAAATAAGTTTCAATTTAAGGAACAATGGAAAGTACCGCTTACTTTTGATAATTTTTTTTATAAATATGTCGCAAAATTTCTTTCCAATGAAGAAGCGGTAAAACCAGTTTCGATTGAAGATATCGATAAGATGCTAGAAGCAGCACAAGATGACCTTATGGCATATACTATTTTAGTATTATTTTGCAGGGTAGGGCTTCGATCTACAGAAGTTTGTGCTTTAAAGCCAGAAGATATAGCTTCTGCTCCAGATGGAGTATATTTGACTTTAAGAAAGAAAAAAGACACTCGTTTTATTCCTCCAGATGTATTTTTGATTTTGGAAAAATATTTAGCATCTCGTGAGGAAAATGAATATTTATTCTATAATAGAAGTAAAAGACCATTAAATACACAATACATTCATTTGATGATGCGAAGAATCGCTATAAAGGCAGATGTACCAGAATATAGTGCGCAGGATTTAAGAAATGTTTGTGCAGGAATTATGTATGCTTATGGAGTTTCACCAGAACAAGTAGCACAGCAATTAGGAATCACACAAATGCATATTAGACGGTATAGTAATATTATTGATAAAGAAAGTATTATGAAAAAAGCAAATGAAATGGTGAAAATTAAAGTACTTCCTCCAGAATAAATAGATGGATTGAGAAATGTAATAATATTTGCTTCCAAAATAGAATTGTAATTTTTTACTTTCCATAGTATAATTTAGCTATTCTATATAAGACTTTCTATAACAATTATTTTATATAGAAAATATAAAAAATAGACAATAGGAGGAAAAGATGTTAGAAAAGCTATTTAAGTTAAAAGAAAATAACACTACTATAAAAACAGAAGTGTTAGCGGGGATTACTACATTTATGACAATGGCATATATTTTGGCAGTGAATCCTAGCACAATGACAGCATTTAATGATATCTTAGGTTTAACAGGGACAGATGCGATGAATCCGAGCGGTGTATTTATGGCAACTGCTATTTCTGCCTGCATAGGTACTCTATTGATGGCGATTTTAGCGAATTATCCATTTGCTTTAGCACCCGGAATGGGATTAAACGCATATTTTTGCTATACTGTAGTAGTCAATATGGGATATAGTTGGAGAGTAGCATTAACTGCTGTATTTGTGGAAGGCATTATTTTTATTCTTCTTTCCCTAACGAATGTAAGAGAGGCAATTTTTAATGCGATCCCACAGACATTAAAATATGCAGTGAGTGTAGGAATTGGATTATTTATTGCATTTATTGGAATGCAGAATGCAGGAATTGTAGAAGATGGCGCTACCTTAGTACAATTTCATGAATTTTCCAAAGAAACTTTTAGCACTACTGGAATCAGTGTAATTTTAGCATTAATCGGAGTTGTGATTATTGCTGTACTTTTGATTAAAAAAGTAAAAGGCGGTATTTTATTTGGTATGTTGATCACATGGGTCTTGGGAATGATTTGTCAGCTCATGGGACTCTATCAGGGAAATAGTGTATTTCCTGATTTTTCACAGAATCATATCGGAGCATTAACTCAAACAGCATTTCAATTAGATTTTTCTAAAGTTCTCAGTTTGGATTTTATGGTAGTAGTATTTGCATTTTTATTTGTCGATATGTTTGATACATTAGGAACACTCATGGGAGTTTCTTCTAAAGCAAATATGTTAGATAAAGAAGGAAAACTTCCTAGAATAAAAGGAGCATTATTAGCTGATTCTATCGCTACTTCTTTTGGGGCGTTGTTGGGTACTTCAACTACTACAACATTTGTGGAAAGTGCTTCTGGTGTTACAGAAGGAGGAAGGACAGGCTTAACAGCAGTTGTAGTGGCTATTTTATTTGGTCTTTCTATTTTTCTATCTCCTATATTTTTAGCCATTCCATCATTTGCTACTGCTCCTGCTCTAATTATTGTAGGATTTTATATGATAGGTTCTGTAATAAATATCAATTTTGATGATATGACAGAAGGAATACCAGCTTTTATTACGATTATTGCGATGCCATTTATGTATAGTATTTCAGAAGGAATTTCCTTTGGTGTGATGTCTTATGTGATCATAAATCTGATTACTGGAAAAGCAAAACAGAAAAAGATTAGTATTTTGATGTATGTTTTAGCTGTATTATTTATTTTAAAATATATTTTGTTATAATTTTGTTATAAATGAGTGGACGAAGGTTCGCTCCAGAAAGACCCTCTTCCAACGAAGCCGCGCTTTCGCTCCGTTCC
>CANRVK010000293.1 GCA_947643285.1 uncultured Eubacteriaceae bacterium | reverse complement strand
TAAATTCTCGGCGCGTGACCGCACCGCTCATTAAGTGCCGACGTCTTCCAAGGGGCTTCTTTTGGAAGAGTACCTTCCCTGTGCTAGTTTATTGGCTATTCTAGGAAATTAGAAAGTTAGATTTTTATTCCTATGAAATGTTTTTATAAGTTATAGTTCTTGTCGAAATAATTGTTTATGATACTTCGTAAATTCGCCTATATGATAAACTAGCGCAGGAACGAAAGTATTCCAAAAGAAGACCCTTGGAAGACGTTGGCACTTAATGAGCGGTGCGGTCACGCGCCGAGAATTTAGTACTGTTACGTCTGGAACGGAGCGAGAGCGCGGCTTCGTTGGAATACTTTCGTTCCTGCGCGAACCTTTGGTTAAATGTTCTCCTTGATTTTCTGAGATTTTTTTTATATGATTTCCTTATCTATATGTTAGAAGGGATATTAAGAGTGGTTAAAAATTATGACATGAGTAATATGAATTTTAAGTGGTTATGGAAAAAATTTAATAGGATATTTAACTGAATTTTAGAAGGAAAGGATATGGTAAGATGGCTGGTTCAATATTTGGAAGTATTTTCCGAGTTTCTACTTGGGGAGAGTCGCATGGAAGGGGTGTGGGAGTTGTAATAGATGGGTGTCCAGCAGGGGTTGAACTCTGTGAAGAAGATATTCAAAGCTATCTGGACAGAAGAAAACCGGGACAGAATAAATATGCAACACCCAGAAAAGAAGAGGATATGGTGGAGATATTATCTGGGGTTTTTGAAGGGAAGACAACAGGAACACCGATTGCGATGATAGTTTATAATAGAACGCAGAGGTCAGGGGATTATAGGGAAATTGCACAATTTTATAGACCGGGACACGCGGATTTTACTTTTGATAGAAAATATGGATTTCGAGATTATCGAGGCGGAGGTCGGTCTTCTGGAAGAGAAACGATAGCACGAGTGGCGGCTGGAGCAGTGGCGGCGAAAGTACTGCAATATTTAGGAGTGTCAGTTTATGCTTATACGCTTTCTATTGGAGAGATTCGATGTGAAAGAGAAGAAATTAGATTAGAGGAATGTAAAGAAAATGCTCTTTATATGCCAAATAAGGAAAAGGCGAAAAAGGCGGAAGAATATTTGGATAGTATGATGAAAGAGCAAGATTCTGTTGGAGGAGTGATAGAAGGAAAAGTTTTAGGGCTTCCGGCAGGGGTGGGCGAGCCTGTCTTTGAAAAATTGGATGCGAATCTGGCAAAGGCTATTTTTTCTATTGGAGCAGTAAAGGGATTTGAAATAGGAGAAGGATTTTCGGCGGCGGAGAGTATAGGGAGTGATAATAATGATAGTTTTTTTTATGATGAATGGGGGAAAATAAGAAAAGAAACAAATCATGCTGGTGGAATACTGGGAGGGATCAGTGATGGAGATGAGATGATATTCCGCGCAGGGATTAAGCCGACCCCTTCTATTGGAAAACTGCAGCGTACAGTGAATAAATCAGGAGAGAATATAGAGGTTTCGATAAAAGGAAGACACGATCCGGTTATTGTGCCGAGGGCGGTGGTAGTGGTTGAATGTATGGCAGCGATCACGATATTGGATATGATGTTAGTAGGAATGACTTCTACTCTGGAGGGAATACAAAGATTTTATGAAAAAAAACTAAAATAAAAAATATGGCTTGAAAAAAGGAGAAAGGTTCGATATACTAATAACAATGTCTTTTACTATAAAAGGAAAAGTTGAGGTAAATATGTATAGACTAATTCATAGGGATAAAAATGCAAAAAGAGGTGAATTTCATACAGTTCATGGTGTGATTCAAACACCAGTATTTATGAATGTGGGAACAGCAGCGGCAATTAAAGGTGCAGTTTCTACGATGGATTTAAAAGAGATTAAAACGCAGGTGGAATTATCGAATACCTATCATTTGCATGTCAGACCGGGAGATGAAGTGGTGAAAAAAATGGGCGGGCTTCATAAATTTATGGTATGGGATAAGCCTATTTTGACTGATTCCGGCGGATTTCAAGTTTTTTCTTTAGCAGGACTGCGCAAAATAAAAGAAGAGGGAGTTCATTTTCATTCTCATATCGATGGAAAAAAGATTTTTATGGGACCAGAAGAGAGTATGCAGATTCAGTCAAATTTGGCTTCTACTATAGCGATGGCGTTTGATGAATGTCCTCCACATCCAGCGACTAGAGAATATATGCAAAATTCGGTGGACAGGACAAGCAGATGGCTGGTTCGGTGCAAGCAGGAGATGGATAGATTAAATCAGTTGCCAGATACGATTAATCCAAAACAGATGTTATTTGGGATCAATCAAGGCGGAACATTTGAGGATATCAGAATAGAACATGCAAAAAGAATAACAGAGTTAGAGTTAGATGGATATGCGCTGGGAGGGTTAGCGGTAGGAGAGAGTCATGAACAGATGTATCATATTATAGAGGAAACCGTTCCTTATCTGCCATTAGAAAAGCCAACTTATTTGATGGGGGTGGGAACTCCTGCTAATATTTTAGAGGCGGTAGAAAGAGGAGTAGATTTTTTTGACTGTGTTTATCCGAGCAGAAATGGAAGACATGGGCATGTTTATACTAATATGGGAAAGCTCAATCTATTCAATGTAAAATATGAGTTAGATGATTCTCCGATTGAAGAAGGTTGTGGCTGTCCTGCCTGCAAGGCTTATAGTAGAGCGTATATCAGGCACTTATTAAAGGCGAAAGAAATGTTAGGAATGCGCCTTTGTGTTCTGCATAATTTATATTTTTATAATACTATGATGGAAGAAATAAGGGAAGCCATAGAAAAAAATCAGTATGCTTCCTATAAAAAAGCGAAATTAGAAGGTTTTGCAAGGGAAGATGCCAAATAGGCAGATAGAAAGTCTGGTTATGTAGGATAAGACTTGAAAATTAAGTAGAAATAAAAAAATAGAAAGAAAGGGGAAAGCTACGAAGAGGTTTATTTACAGATGGTATAAGAAACAAAGATAAGGGAGTACTGATGGCTGCTAGTGGAAAAATGATGACTATGGAGCATAAGGGAATTTGTGAGAAGTATATCACATCAGAAATGATTAAAGGGATATACAGATAAAGTAGTAAAACTCTTGATATAAGCATATTTGTTTATTTAGTAGCGAAAATTTATTATGTTGACATTAACAGAAGCAGGGGCGACAGGAGGTATGACAATCGCGGGGATTCTTGTCTATGTGGTTGTAATTGCAGGTTTGTTTTATTTTATGTTATATCGTCCACAGAAAAAACAACAACAGAAGGCAAAGGCGATGTTAGATACATTAGAGGTTGGGGATAGTGTGTTGACAAGCAGTGGCTTCTATGGAGTAGTTATTGATATTACAGATGATACTGTGATTGTGGAATTTGGAAATAATAAAAATTGTAGGATTCCGATGCAAAAGGCGGCTATTGTACAGTTAGAAAAGGCAGAATCTTAAATGTAAAATTGGTTTGGGAAAAGAAATAGACTGTTATATTGAGTATAAATGCTTGATATAGCGGTCTTTTTTTGTTTATAGGGGGAGGTTTAGTTTTGGATAAAAAGGTGTGTTGCTTTGTTTCCGCTCCAGAAAGACACTATTCCAACGAAGCCGCGCTTTCGCTCCGTTCCAGACGTATACAGTTTAGTCTATTGAAGTAATTTCCAAAATGGCAACATAACTATTAAAAGAAAGTGTGAATTGACGATAAACAGAATAGAAATATTTTATCTAAGAGAAATGGAGGATTGAAAAAATGGCTATCAGTGAAATAGAACAAAATTATTATCAAAGAAATATGACAATTATAAAAAACATAAAAAATATAAATAATATAGTAGAAAAGATAAGCAGTACAAAGGAATTATCAGAAGTAGAAGAAATGGAACTTTTTAAAAAAGAGTTTTATGAAGAACTTTCTAAAATACCCTGTGATAGTTCATGGAGCAATTTGGCGGTCAATATATCAGAGGAAGCATTTAAAAATATGAAAGATGATCCAGAGTATCGAGAAAAAATTCTCTCTTTGATTAGAAGAGATTTTACTTCTTCTGTTGCACCCAGACAATGTTCAGAAGTAATTACAGTTGGAGCTACTCTGAAAGATTATAGAGGTGATTCGTGGTCTATTGGTTATGATTCAGAATTTTATACACGTTCACAGAACAGTTTTTATAAAAGAACAAGTGAAAAAAAAGACGGGCAGAAAGAACTTCTGAAAAAATATTTGGAAAAAAGAGAACAGATGAAAGAATTTCAACAGAAAGTATGGAATGAAAAAATAGAAAAGCAGGAATTGGAAAGAAGCAGGCTGTCAAAGTTATGGAAGAATAAGAAGCAGATTGCAAAAGCATCAGATGCTTATGAAGCAAATTTCATGATAGAAAACAATATAGAAAAAAGTTTTCTAGAATAGCCAACAAACTAGCTAAGCTAAGGGGCTATTCCAAAAGAAGCCCCTTGGAAGACGTTGGTACTTAATAAGCTGTTTCGCAAG
>CANRVK010000292.1 GCA_947643285.1 uncultured Eubacteriaceae bacterium | reverse complement strand
TTGTTTTTTTATGTTTTTTTTTATATGTTATTTTATTTATTGGCTTTTTGTCGTGTTTTTTTCGGTTTTATTTGTTAATAATAATATTTTATTTTTTGCTTTACCATCTGCTGTTTTTTCTAATTTTACTGTATTTTTATTAGCAGTGCCTAAATCTATAGTTCCTGCAAATATACTGCCAGCATCTCCTGAAACAGAAATAGTTGTATTTTTTAATTCTGTACCCGCAGTACCTGTCTGTGTTATTCCTGTAGAAGATTTAGGAGTTATTTTTCCCCCTTTAATAGTTTCTACTATTTCTACTTTCGCACCTTCTACTTTTGCATTTTCCGATCTCGATCCATCTAATAATTCCATTTTATTGTATTGTGTGGTTTTAGAGATACGATTGATTTCGCTTGTCAGTTCATCTATTTCACTTTGAATGGCTTCTCGGTCTTTATCCACGTTTGTATCAGTTGCTGCCTGTACTGCGAGTTCTCTCATTCTCTGTAAGATAGAATGTGTTTCTGTCAATGCTCCTTCTGCCGTCTGTATTAAGGATATTCCATCTTGTGCATTTGTGGATGCCTGATTTAATCCTCGAATCTGCCCTCTCATTTTTTCTGAGATGGATAATCCTGCTGCATCGTCTGCTGCTCGGTTAATTCGATAGCCAGAAGATAATTTCTCTGTTGATTTTGCCTGACTTGTTACCACTGTTCCTAACATTCTGTTTGCGTTTGCCGCCTGCATGTTGTGTTGAATAATCATATTTTCTACCTCCGTGTTTGTTTTTTCGCGATTCCTTTCGCTTTTTTCTATAATAACTATAAGTCCCTAGGTTAACTCATAGATTATTACCACTCTTTTTTTCTGCCTTTTGTTTTGCCATAATTTTTCTCATTTCTTCTTTAGGAATATCTGGTTCTGGATAATATTGTTTTAACTTTTCTCTTTCTTCTGTATTCTTGGCATATTTCTCTAGCGCCTTTCCTCTGACAATGTTATACTGTTTTGGCGCTTCTATCATCACGCGGTAATTATGCGCTGTGCCTCCTAAAAATACGATCCGAATATCTTTTCCTACCATAAAATACTCTCCCGGTTTAATTGTAAAATTCAGCATAGAAAAACCTCCTTGTTTTTTTCTTACATCCTTGTCAAACTATGTCTTTTTCTCATGCAACATTTTCTAATAATTTGTTGCATTGAGGCGATTTTCTTGATAAATTAAGGCTTTATCGCGAAATACCATTTTAAAATATCTTATGGCACATCGAAATATAGAATTTCTTATCAGCAAAAAAAGAAGAAAAAGGAGAAAAAAATGAGTACTACACAACCAATCAGAAATTTAGAAAATTTAGAGCGTTTAAAAAACTATTTTCTTACAGAATGTCCGAATTTACGCAATTATTTACTGGTACATCTGTCTGTAAACACAGCTCTTCGCATCAGCGATATTTTATCTTTAACATGGGAAGATGTCTATGATTTTTACCATTTCACATTTCGGGAACATTTGATTTTAACCGAAAAAAAGACCAAAAAAAGAAAACAGATCCCTTTAAATGAAAATCTAATCGAAAGCCTGACTTTCTATATGCAGTCATATCCAGTAGTTCTTCCCAAAAATTATCTATTCTTTGGAAGAAATGTTTCACACCCCCTGAGCCGTTCACAAGCATTTCGAATCTTAAAAACAGCTTCCGAAAATCTTCATTTTGAAGACCCCGTAAGCTGCCATTCCCTGCGAAAAACATTTGGCTATCATGCATGGCAGGCAGGAGTTACACCTGTCATGTTGATGAACATCTATAACCACTCTTCCTATCAAATCACCAAGCGTTATTTGGGAATCGAACAAAAAGAAATTGATGATGTGTTTTTAAATATTAAATTATAAAAAATTTTTTATTTCCTCTAAAGAAAAAAAAGAAAATGCCGATAAATAAAATAACAAAAACAAATGCAACAAATTATTAGAAAATGTTGCATTTGTTTTTTATTTTTTCCCTTTTTTATTTTCATGTTCTACTTTTTTCTACTTTTCAATTACTATCTATCCCCATCATCACTATAACCAAAATTCTATCCCATTTTCTATCATAACTTCAATTACTTTTTCAGTATAATCCTCTTCTATATGATTGTCAAATAATTACGTTCCCAGAACAGCCAACAAACTAGCAAAGGCAAGAGATGATTCCAAAAGAAGCCCCTTGGAAGACGTTGGTACTTAATAAGCAGTTTCGCAAGAAGCGAAACCGCGAATTTAGTACCGCTACGTCTGGAACGGAGCGAAAGCGCGGCTTCGTTGGAACATTTCTTGCCGACGCGAACCTTTCGATTAAACCGTAAAAAAGCCCTTCTCATATTTAATTATCCCCAACTATTGTTCTTGCTTTCTTTCCTCAATTAATTCATATAACTTATTTAACGCTTCCTTTATGCCTCCCACTTCATTAATTAACCCTTCTTCTACTGTCTGTTTCCCCACTAAAATTGTCCCTAAATCCTTTGTCAGCATACCTGTATTCAACATCATTTCCTCTAATCTTTCCTTTGATGTTCTACAGTGTTGTGATATAAACCCTATGATTCTATCCTGCATCTGTTTAAAATAATCATAGGTCTGTGGCGCTCCTATCACTGTCCCATTCATTCTCACAGGATGTATGACCATTGTTCCGCTCGGCACGATAAAAGAATAACAAGTAGAGGTAGCGATTGGCACTCCAATAGAATGACTTCCCCCCAAAACTAAAGAAACAGTGGGTTTACTCAAAGAAGCGATCATCTCTGCAATCGCTAACCCTGCTTCCACATCTCCACCCACTGTATTAATAATGAGAAGCACTCCATCTACTGTTTTATTGTCCTCTATTGCCGCCAACTGTGGCAATACATGTTCATATTTGGTTGTTTTACTATGATTAGGCAAATTTTCATGCCCTTCTATTTCCCCTATAATACTCAATAAATGTATTTTCTTTTGTTTCTCATTTTCTTCTAATACTAACTGTCCTGTTTCTTTTATTTGATTATCTTTCATTTCCTGCAATTCATTTTTTTCTTTCTCTTGTTCTGGTCGTTTTGTTTCATTCTTTTCCTTCTGCTCCATAAAAGCCTCCATACTAACTTCTATTTATTTTCTGTCTTTTCCTCTATAAAAAGATCATATCTCAAATATTCTTACTTTTTTATAGATATTTTGCTCTTATTAGTATGGATAATTTTTTGTAATTTAAACCTTCTTTTCAGACTAATTTCACTTCATTTCCTTTCTTATTTTATAACATTTTGTCTGTTAAAAATCTTTACTCTATAAGCTGACATTTTCTTAGGTATTTAACAATCATCTGCTCTTTCTCCATTTTCCCGGAGTAATGCCTGTAATCTTTCGGAACATCTTTGTAAAATAGCTTTGATCTTGAAATCCACAAGCCTCGCATATTTCTAATAACTGCATATTCGTTTCGGATAATAATTCTTTCGCTTTCCTGATACGCAAATCAATGATATATTGTTTGGGTGATGTTTTAATCACTTGTTGAAAGCATCTCAAACATTCTCGTTTGCTTATGGAAGCAGAATCTGCAATGTCCTGAATTTGAATAGATTTCATATAATTTTCTTGAATATAAGATAACATTTTACGTATCCTATTTATTTCTGTTTTATTCTGACTCTTTTTTGTCATTTGTTCGGAACAATTTTGAAAAATTAATGCCATCACCTCAGATAAATTCGCCCTGACGATAAATTCATATCCATAGTCTTCTTTTATCAGTGTTTTAAAAATAGTTTCAGTCGCATGTAACACTTTTTTCTGCCAAAGATTCTCTGATTTTAAAATAATATACGACAAACTCACAGATTCCATAAGAGGAGAAAGATATTTTTCCCAAAATATACTCTCTTTTGTTCCATATACCAAAGAGGCACGAAATAGCACATTTGGAAAAAGACATTCCTTGTTTTCATATCCTGAATACGCATGTAACACTCTAGTATTCACAAAAATTCCCTCTCCCTCATGAAGAACAAATTGCATATCATTAATGCATACTATAATACTTCCTTGTTTTACATAGCCTAATTCTAACTCATCATGCCAATGCCAAGGGCATGAATTGTTATGATATCTATCCAAATAATTCATACAAGGAAATTTTTCTGAACCATGTTTCGTAATTTCGCGTCTGTTTATATCTACTGGAAAATTTATATTTGATTCCATAAGCATATCATTTTCTCTCCTTATTCTTTTTTTGGCGTTTTTATTCTATTATATGACCTTTTTATAATAGAAACAATTAAAAAAATGTACTATTATTATAAAAAATATTATAGAAAAGAAAGGAAACTATCTTATGACGACTATCCTTTTAATCATTATTTACATCGCATTTATTGGACTCGGAATTCCTGATTCCTTATTTGGGACAGCATGGCCAGCAATCTATCAGGAATTTGACTTGCGAATTTCCTCCGCAAACTATGTCACTCTTCTGATTTCTGGCGGT
>CANRVK010000291.1 GCA_947643285.1 uncultured Eubacteriaceae bacterium | reverse complement strand
ACGTCTGGAACGGAGCGAGAGCGCGGCTTCGATGGAATACTTCCTTGCCGGAGCGACCCTTTGATCCCCAAATAAACCGAACTGTAACTATCTTTTTAAAAAACTATTTTAAAGTATTGCTTTTCCTTGTTTTCTTATGATACAATAAATTTTATAAAATTAAAAAAAAAGGATGAAATATTATGACTACCAATGAAAAAGCTCTTTTATTACATGAACAATGGGGAGGTAAGATTGAAACTGTATCCAAATGTTCGATAAAATCGAAAGAAGATCTCGCATTAGCTTATACCCCCGGGGTAGCAGAACCATGTAAAGTTATCGCAAAAGACAAAGAAGCTTCTTATCGATATACGATAAAATCCAACACTGTTGCTGTTGTTTCAGATGGAAGTGCTGTTTTAGGTTTAGGAAATATCGGACCATATGCCGCTATGCCTGTCATGGAAGGAAAAGCTGCACTTTTTAAAGAATTTGGAGGAGTAAATGCTTTTCCTATCTGTCTTGATACACAAGATACAGAAGAAATTATCGAAACCATTGTACACATCGCACCTGCTTTTGGGGGTATTAATTTAGAGGATATTTCCGCTCCTCGCTGTTTTGAAATTGAAGAACGTTTGAAAAATTTATTGGATATTCCTGTTTTTCATGATGATCAGCATGGTACTGCTATTGTAGTATTAGCAGGTATTATCAATGCTTTAAAAGTCACAAAAAGAAAAAAAGAAAACTGCAAGATTGTGATAAATGGCGCTGGTTCGGCTGGTATTGCTATCACAAAACTCTTATTAAATTATGGTTTTCCTTCTATTATAATGTGCGATAAATCTGGAATTCTTTCCTCTTCCTCAAAAGATTTAAATTGGATGCAAAAAGAAATGATGACTGTTACAAATTTAGAAAATCAGACGGGAACTCTAGCGGATGCACTAAAAGGAGCTGATATTTTTGTGGGTGTTTCTGCTCCTAATATTGTGACAGAAGAAATGGTTCGTTCTATGAATGAAGATGCGATTCTTTTTGCTATGGCGAATCCTGTCCCAGAAATTATGCCAGATATTGCAAAAAAAGCGGGAGCTAGAGTAATAGGAACAGGACGTTCTGATTTTCCAAACCAAATCAATAATGTAGTAGCTTTTCCCGGCATCTTTAAAGGTGCTTTAGAAGGACGAGCTACACAGATCACAGAAGAGATGAAACTCGCCGCTGCAGAAGCTATCGCAGATTTAGTCCCTGAAGAAGAATTAAAGGAAGACAATATCATGCCTCAGCCATTTGATCCTAGAGTGGTGAAAGCTGTGAGCCAAGCTGTAAAAAAATATATTAAGTAAAAATGAATACCAAAAATCTTCATTCCCCCTATTATGCTCTCAGTGATTATTTAAAAGAAACCTTTGGCGAAAAGTTATATAAACTCTCTTTAAATGCTGGCTTATCCTGTCCGAATCGAGATGGTACACTGGACACAAGAGGTTGTATTTTTTGTAGTGAGGGAGGTTCAGGAGAATTTGCCTCCTCTCCCTTTCTTTCTATTACAAAACAGATAGAACAAGCGAAGCTTCTTATCGAAAAAAAATATCCGAAAGGACACTATATCGCTTATTTTCAAGCATATACTAATACTTATGCCCCTGTTTCCTATCTTGAAAAAATATTTACAGAAGCCATCTCACATCCTGATATTAAAGTTCTTTCTATCGCCACTCGCCCGGACTGCCTTTCTTCAGAAATCTTAGATCTCTTAGAAAAATTAAATAAGCAAAAACCCATTTGGATAGAATTAGGTTTACAAACGATTCATTCAAAAACAGCCGCTTTTATCCGAAGAGGCTATGATCTGCCTGTATTTGAAACCGCTTTTATCCACCTCCGTGCGATTCAAATACCTGTCATTGTACATGTTATTTTAGGTCTTCCAAAAGAAACTTTAGATGATATGCTGCAGACCATAGATTATCTATCGAATTTAAACATTCAAGGGATAAAATTGCAGCTCCTTCATATACTAAAAAATACAGATTTAGCCAATTATTATAAAGAAAATTTCTTTTCTGTTTTTACATTAGAGGAATATATTGATGTTGTCATTTCTTGTTTAGAACATTTATCACCAGAAATTGTCATACACAGACTGACAGGAGATGGTTCTAAAGATCTTTTAATCGCTCCTACATGGAGTCTGCAAAAGCGTCATGTACTAAATAGACTGCATCAAGAAATGAAAGTAAGAAAAACCTATCAAGGAAGGATGATACCATGTCTTCAGAACCATTAACACTTTATAAATTAATTGTTCTATATATGTTAAATAAAGTAAACTTTCCTCTCACAAATGCCCAAATCTCAGAATTTATTTTGGATAAGGAATATACCAATTATTTCACGCTCCAACAAGTAATTGGTGAGTTAGCAGAAGGTGATCTCATCTCTTTAAAAACAGTAGGAAATACTTCTTACTATCATATCACCCCACAAGGAGAGGAAACATTAGGTTTTTTTCAAAATCGTATTTCCAACCTCATAAAAGAAGATATCAATACTTATTTATTAGAAAATAAATATGAACTCAGAAATGAAGCTGGAATCTTATCTGATTATTATAAATCAACTACTGGTTGTTATATCGTACATTGTCAAATGAAAGATGGAAAAAATACCACGATTGATTTGAATCTCTCTGTTCCAACAGAGAAATTAGCTCAACACATGAGCAATAACTGGAAAAATGTCAGTGATGATATCTATGCCTATATCATTCAAAAACTTCAATAGCGACCCGTTTCGCCGCACTAGCGATATATTTCATCTGCACGAGTGCGCATAAAAAGATGCCAAAAAGATCTCTCCTATCCATTTCTTTTTGGCATCTTTTTCTTTTCTTATTTCTTTTTTATTTCAAATCACCGTTTTTCTCCTCTCATCATATGATAACTATATAGCTATAAAAATTTATCTGCGAGGTGTTTTTATGCCAAAATCTATTACCGCTGCATTAATAGGGGGAGATAAAAGACAGCTTTATTTAGGAGAAAATCTTTATCAAGAGAACTGGGAAGTTCTCCCCTATGGACTTGATATTCCCTCTTCCTCCTGCCTTTTTTATAGCAGAAAAATCCCATGGAAACAGATAGTAAAAGAATCTCAAGTCATTATCGCTCCTATTCCATTTACCCGTGATAATCAAACTATTTTTATGGAAACTTCCAATGAAGCGATTAATATATATGAATTTTTAGATTCGATCTCTTCTCATCAAATTTTATTTGGCGGGAATTTTCCGGATAGATTTCTTTCTCTCGCAAAAGAAAAGAATAAGAGAATCTTTGACTTTATGAAATGTGAAGAATTTTCCTCCTTTAATGCTATTGCGACAGCAGAAGGCAGCATCATGGAAGCGATTCGTCTGAGTCCTTGGAATTTAGAAGATTCTGAGGTATTAGTCATCGGATATGGCTGCTGTGGAACAGTCATAGCCAAAAAATGCCAGATGTTGGATGCTCATGTGACTATCGCTGTCAGAAGAAAAGAACTCATTCCTCTATTAGAAGCAAAGGGATATCATTGTATTTTAATGGATACTCTTTCTGAAAAAATAGGGAATTTTCGTTTTTTATTTAACACTGTTCCTAGCTTAATATTAGATGCTCTATTATTAGGAAAAGTACAAAAGGACTCTGTTATTATAGATATCGCTTCTAATCCCGGCGGAATAGATAAAGAAGCTGCTAGGCGATGCCATTTGGCGACCAGCCATTTTTTAGGCATACCCGGAAAAATCGCTCCAAAAGCTTCTGCTCATAAATTAACAGAGATAGTGAAAAAAAAAGAAAAGGAAAGTTGGGATAGAAATGAAATTACAAGATAAAAAAATAGGAATCGCTCTTACAGGTTCTTTTTGTACCTATAGTAAAATTTGGGATGAAATCGTCAAACTGACAGAACAAGGAGCTGATGTTCAAACTATCTTTTCTAACCATGCACAAAGTATTGATTCCAGATTTGGAAAAGCACAGGATTTTTTAAAAAAAGCAGAAGAACTCACAGGGAAACAGCCCATCACTACAATCGCTGATGCAGAACCTATTGGTCCTAAAAAACTCTGTGATCTCATCGCCATTTTTCCCTGTACAGGAAATACTATGGCAAAACTCGCAAATGGGATCACAGATACCCCTGTTTTAATGGCGGTGAAATCTCATTTAAGAAATAACCGCCCTGTTGTGATTTCACTGGCAAGTAATGATGCTTTGAGCATGAATTTAAAAAATATCGGTTTGTTGATGAATAGTAAAAATATTTATTTTGTTCCATTCGGTCAAGATGACTGGGAAAAGAAACCAAATTCCATGATCGCTCATACGGAACAGTTATTAGAAACGATAGAAAAAGCTCTGGAAGGGAAACAAATAGAACCTGTTATATGGTAGGAGAACATTTTGACAAAGGTTCGCATGGGCAAGGAACATTCCAACGAAACCGCGCTCTCGCTCCGTTCCAGACGTAGCGGTACTAAA
>CANRVK010000290.1 GCA_947643285.1 uncultured Eubacteriaceae bacterium | reverse complement strand
TGCGGGTTTGCTTATTAAGTGCCGACGTCTTCCAAGGGGCTTCTTTTGGAATAGTCCCTTGCCTTAAGCTAGTTTGTGATATAGGCTGGATTGTAAGGTTTGATGTGTGGCTTTTTTGGGAGTTAGGCTAAAAATAGAAAGATTATTAGAGGTTGAGTAAAAAAATTGAGAGAGGAGAAAGTTATCAGGTTATAAAAATGAGAAAAATAGTCTGGTGACAGGGAATGAGATGGACGAAATACAAAAGAATTTGTTAGAACAGATAGCAGGTCTTCACCAAGTTCCTCAAGGTGCATATAATATCCGTGCAAATGGAGAGAGTATAGAGCGCAATACTACAGCGCATATTGATATAGTGACAAAAACAGATAAATCTGGAATTGATATTATTATAAAACCGGGAACGAAAAAGGAAAGTGTTCATATTCCTGTATTGTTGAGTCAGGCAGGATTGACAGAAATGGTTTATAATGATTTTTATATTGGAGAAGACTGTGATGTTACGATTGTAGCAGGATGTGGAATCCATAATGGAGGAGATAAGAAATCACAACATGATGGAATTCACAGTTTTTTTGTAGGAAAAAATTCTAAAGTCCGTTATGTAGAAAAGCATTATGGCTCAGGAGATGGGACAGGAGAGAGAATTATGAATCCCTCTACTATCATAGAGTTAGAAGAAAACAGCTATATGGAGATGGAAACGGTTCAGATAAAAGGTGTAGACTCTACGAAGAGAAGTACAAAGGCAAAATTAAAGGAAAATAGTACATTGGTGATTAAAGAAAAGATTATGACTCATGGAAAACAATTTGCTGAAACAAGTTTTGATGTGGATTTAGATGGAGAAGGCTGCGGTACAAATGTGATTTCAAGATCAGTGGCGAAAGATGATTCTAGACAGATATTTTATGCAAAAATTAATGGAAATAATCAGTGTCATGGTCATTCAGAATGTGATGCGATTATTATGGATAATGCTAAAATCAGCGCGATTCCAGAGATTACAGCCAATCATTTAGAGGCGAGTTTGATACATGAAGCAGCGATTGGAAAAATTGCAGGAGAGCAGATTATGAAGCTGATGACATTAGGGCTTACCGAAGCAGAAGCAGAAACACAAATCATCAATGGATTTTTAAAATAAAGTTTTAATAGGTAAATTCTTTGATTTTTTATTGAATTTATAGATGAAAAAAATCATTAACCAATAGTTAAAATCTGAAAAGTTCTTATCAGTTATGATATTACTGATAGGAACTTTTATTTTATTACTATTGTGAACCTTTCTTTTCAAATAGCAAAATAGTCTACAATCTAGCGGAGGCGAGGAGGTATTCCAAAAGAAGCCCCTTGGAAGACGTCGGCACTTAATAAGCAAACCCGCAAGAAGCGGGATTTGCGAATTTAGTGTCCGTTACGTCTGGAACGGAGCGAAAGCGCGGCTTCGTTGGAATACCTCCTCGCCTCCGCGACCCTTTGATTTTAAAGTAAACTGAATCATAACAAACATTTTAATATTTCTTGACATCGCAGAAAGCATATGCTATATTAACTGTATTAATAATGATAATACAGTTAGTACATATAATACAGAAGGGAGGGAAACTATGATTGTGATTGATTATCGGGATAAACGACCGATTTATGAACAAGTAGAAGAAAAATTGAGCAAATTGGTTGTACAAGGCGTTTTAGAAACAGATAGTAAATTACCCTCTGTAAGAGCATTAGCGATAGAACTGTCCATTAATCCAAATACCATACAAAGAGCATATACCCAACTAGAGGAAAAAGGATATATTTATACCATAAAGGGAAAAGGAAATTATGTTTCACCCAAAGATGATTGGATAGAAGAAAGAAAAAAAATGATTTTGGAGGAAATGAGAAAAGTGGTGAATATGGCAAAGGCAGTTGGGATAGAGAAAGAGGAATTTATAGAAAGAGTAGAAGAGGTTTATAGGGAGGAAATGACATGATTGAAGCGACGAATGTGAGTAAAACCTTTGGAACTATAAAAGCAGTAGATAAAGTTTCAGCAGTGATTGAAGAGGGAGCAGTATTTGGACTGATTGGAACAAATGGAGCAGGAAAAAGTACATTTCTTAGAATGATAGCGGGGATTTTAAAGGCAGAAGAAGGAAAAATATTAGTAGATGAAGAACAGGTATTTGAAAATGAAACGGCAAAACATAAATTATTCTATATTTCAGATGAACAATTTTTCTTTCCAAGTGCGACACCATTAGATATGAAACGATTTTATCAAACGATTTATTCAGAATTTGATGGAATGAGATTTGTGCAGATGTTAGAAAAATTTGAATTGAGCGGCAATAGAAAGATTAATAGTTTTTCAAAAGGAATGAAAAAACAAATTTCTATTTTATTGGGTATTTGCTCTCATACTCCTTATTTATTATGTGATGAAACTTTTGATGGATTAGATCCTGTGATGCGTCAGGCTGTGAAAAGTATTTTTGTAAAAGAGATGGAAGAGAGAAGTTTCACTCCTATTATCGCTTCTCATAATTTAAGAGAATTAGAAGATATCTGTGACCATATAGGACTGCTACATAAGGGTGGCATTTTATTATCCAAGGATTTAGAAGATATGAAGCTAAATATTCACAAACTACAGTGTGTATTTCAAACAGAAGAGGATCTTCCCTATTCAGATTTATCCATCTTTTACGGAAACTAGGAAATATTTAAAAAATCTGGGATTTGAAACGAAAGATAATCCGGGAAGCTTTGATTCAGAAGGAATAGAAAGCATAACAGTAAAGGTAGAAAAATGGATATATGAGGAAGAAGCATCATATGAAAAAGTAGATATGGGATATGATGAGGATGTTTTTAGGAAAGAGTATACCGATAAAGAACAAATAAAAGAATTATGTGAGAATTTGCAGGTATTAGAATATTACTATAAATACCATAATCCTTTTTTAAAGGGAATTAAAAATGATTTTATTTATGTAGTAGGAAATAAGAGGATGAAAGATGGAAGTTTAGAACAGATTGAGGGATATTATTTAACAGAACAAATCCCTAACTTAATAAAAGAGGATTTCCAAATAAAAGAATAGAAGATGAAAAGAGAAAAAAAGGGACAGGGATAAATTTGACTGTCCCTTTTTTGGTTTAAAATGTATAAAAAGAAAAGGTATTTTAAGAGGATTCTAAAGATTGTATCATGTAATTTATTTTGATTCTTTGATTTCCAATTTTTTTATCATATTGGTTTAATATATTTTTTATTATGATGAATGTTGTATCATAAGAATCACAAGGAAGCATTAACAGAAATTGCGAGATGCTATATCTGGTATAAATATCACTAGGACGAAGTGTTTTAGAGATTATTTCTTGTAATTTCTTCATAATAAAAGTTAAGGTATCAGTTGCTGGCATAGTTTCTGTTTGGGAGGTAATAGTAATTAAACATAGATAAATAAAAGTTTCTGTCTGTTTGGGAATTTTCGCTTCTAAATGATAGATATATTTAAAAGTTTCATATTCACAATAAAATGCCTCAGTTCTTTGTAAACCTTTTTTTAGATCATTTGTAATAATATCTAGACCTATTTCTACTTTCTCAGTAGTTCTTGTGATCTCTTTATATAATGTCTTTAATTGCTCAGAAGGAGCGTCTGCAAATTTGGAAAGAAATAATCCTGTTGTAGTGGAATATTGTTTTAGTGCAGCATCTAAATTACCAGATAGATATAATGCACGGATTAAATGATAATGGAAGTCTTCCATATAGGGTTCAATCGTGAGTGCCTGCCAACAAATATTAGCTGTTTCTGCGTATCGCTCCTTTTCCATGAGCATATTAATTGTTTCTATCGCTATTTTTAGATAAAGATTGTGATAATAAGCACAGATAGGAGCACTCCATGTTTCCTGATTCATTCTTGGAAGAAAATTTCCCTTAAATGTGGTTATCGCTTTTCGGTATTTTTCTAATCGTTTTTCTTTGCTGTCAGCATAAAGACCTTCTTTATAATAACTTTCAAACACATCTACATCAAATACACAAGAAAGTGAATGATTCCAAATATAAGAATTAGATTTTTGCAAAATGAACTCTTCTGGATAGTCTAGTTTTTTTAATAAAGCTCTCAGTCGATGCATCAAAGTTTTTAATGCACCGTTGGGATTAGAACTCTGTCCATCTTTCCATAATAAACGAATGAGTTCTGTTTGAGAAATTTTTCTATTCCGATAAGTGATTAAATAGGAAAGGAGATGCCAGAGTTTTTGGGAATGATAGTTTTGATCACTGATTGTTTTGTCTTTGACCGTGATGGAAAATTCTCCTAACATATGAATATAAATGGTTGGTAAATTATCACTCATCTTAATAGCCCCCATTTCTTAATACAACAAAATTTCTATATTTGGATTTTAATGGAAAATTTACTACTTGTTTAAAAGTAAGTATACAAGATGAAATGGTTTGCGTCAAGATAATTAGAAAAAGAGTTTTAGGGTATGGTTATCGTTTGATTTAAAAGTGAAAGGGGTGCTACGGCAAGGAAATATTCCAGCGAAGCCGCGCTTTCGCTCCGTTCCAGACGTAATGGTACTAAAT
>CANRVK010000289.1 GCA_947643285.1 uncultured Eubacteriaceae bacterium | reverse complement strand
GATGAATCCAAAAGTGTTAATTTTAGATGAACCTACAGCAGGGTTAGATCCAAAAGGAAGAGATGAAATTTTGGGGGAGATAGATAGACTGCATAGAGAGAAAAAGATGACAATTATTTTAGTTTCTCATAGTATGGAAGATGTAGCGCAGTATGTGAATCGGATTATTGTTATGAATAAGGGGTGTATAAAGTTTGATGGTACACCTCAACAGGTATTTAAACAATATAAAGAATTAGAGAAAATTGGGTTGGCAGCGCCGCAGGTGACTTATATTATGCAGGCTCTTTCAGAAAGAGGATTTTCAGTGAAAAGGGATGTGACTACAATAGAAGAAGCGAAAGACAGCATTTTGAAATATTTAAAGAACAAAAAAGAAAGAGGAGAATAGGAGAAATGATTCGAGATATCACGATTGGACAATATTACCCGACAAATTCTGTTATCCATAGATTAGATCCAAGAGTAAAATTGGCGGGAACTATGATTTTTCTGATTTCTTTATTTTTGGTAAAAGGTTTTACAGGGTATATTATCACTACTATTTTTTTAGGGGCAGTGATTAAAATATCCCATGTTCCATTAAAGTTTATGCTGAAAGGGCTGAAGGCTATTTTTTTGTTGCTGATATTCAGTGTGACATTTAACTTATTTCTGACATCAGGAGAGATATTGATTCAAGTGTGGATTTTTAAAATCACAAAAGAGGGAGTTTATATAGCTGGTTTTATGGCGATTCGGTTAATTTATTTAATTATTGGGACATCGATTATGACACTCACCACTACGCCGAATGAATTAACAGATGGATTGGAGAAAGCATTAAAGCCATTAAATAAAATCCGAGTTCCTGTACATGAGATTTCTATGATGATGTCTATCGCGCTTCGGTTTATTCCCATTTTATTAGAAGAAACAGATAAAATTATGAAAGCACAGATGGCGAGAGGGGCTGATTTTGAGAATGGAAATGTTTTACAGAGGGCTAAGAATATGATTCCTATTTTAGTTCCGCTATTTATTTCTGCATTCCGCAGGGCAAATGATTTAGCGATGGCTATGGAGGCAAGATGTTATCGTGGAGGAGAGGGAAGGACGAAAATGAAGCCTTTAAAATATAAGAAAAGAGATAGGATAGCATATTTTATTTTAGGAATTTATGTGATAGGGGTTTTGGGAATGAATATGGTGATAGGTAATTTTTTATAGAAAGGTGAAAGCCATGAAAAGGATTATGTTGATTATTTCCTATGATGGGACAAATTATTGTGGATGGCAAACACAGGAAAATGGAATAACGATAGAAGAAGTGTTAAATAAATGTCTTTCAGAAACATTACAAGAGGAGATTTGTGTCATAGGCGCGAGCAGAACAGATTCTGGAGTTCATGCGATTGGAAATGTAGCTGTATTTGATACAAATACGAAAATTCCAGCGGATAAAATGGCATTTGTATTGAATAAAAGATTGCCAGAGGATATCCGAATACAGGAATCAAAAGAGGTGGATCTTTATTTTCATCCTAGAAGATGTAATAGCAGAAAAACATATGAATATCAGATTTTAAATAGAAGATTTCATCTGCCATTAAAAAGATTATATTCTCAATTCGCTTATGTGCCTTTAGATGTGGAAAAAATGAAGTCGGCTGCAAGATATTTATTGGGCGAACATGATTTTCAGAGTTTTTGTTCCGCGAGGAGTCAGGCAGAACATACGTATCGAACCATTTATTCTCTGGATGTGGAAAAAGAAGGGGATATGATTACTATCCGAATCTGTGGAAATGGATTTCTTTATAATATGGTTCGTATTATCGTTGGAACTCTGACCAAGGTAGGAATGGGGGTTTATCCTCCGGAATATGTAGAGGAGATTTTAGAGGCAAAGAATAGAAAAAAAGCAGGACCAAAAGCGCCAGCACAGGGCTTGACACTTGTCGGGATTGAATTTGAAGAGAAGTTAGAAGATAAGATTATGGTAGAGAATACGGAATGTAAGTATTGGGTATTACAAAATAGGATAAAAGAAGAAAAATTAGCGGGGATTTTGATAGAAAGGTGTGAAAAGAAGGTATTAGAGGGATTAATAGAGAGAAATACAACACAAGCTTTTCGGAATGGAGCAAAACGTGTTTGTATATTGATGAGGGAGGAGATAGGAGAAAAATTAGGGGGATATTGGAGGATAGGAGAATATGAATATAATAGAAGAGAAGTGAGGGAAGAAAGAGAAATAATAGATGAGTTTATTGAAGCAGTAGGGGAGAAAAATTTAGAAAAATGGGAGGTATGGTGGATAGAAGATAAGGGAGAGTGAAATTTTACCAATTATGTTAGAGAATAGAAGATTTTTATAG
The DNA here is from genome assembly GCA_947643285.1 of uncultured Eubacteriaceae bacterium. Taxonomy (GTDB): domain Bacteria; phylum Bacillota; class Clostridia; order Lachnospirales; family Lachnospiraceae; genus MGBC136627. Next base: position 2,253 of record CANRVK010000289.1, on the reverse strand, counting down.
CTTTAGAAAGAATGTAGAATATTTTGATAAAAAGTATAAAGTTTAGGGAAAAGTAGTACGATATTACTATAAATAAGTATATTATTGATGGAATGACGTGAAGTGACTTATGAAAAATAGTAGTGAAAAGAATCAGATTTATTAAGACCCTAAAAATTGCAGATATGATATCAAGGAGGATAGAGTATGATAGTTCAGCATAATATGCAGGCGGCATTTGGGAATCGAGCATTAAATAAAACAAAAAATGAGATTTCGAAAAGAGCAGAAAAATTAGCTTCTGGTTATAAGATTAATCGCTCTGCTGATGATGCAGCAGGGTTGAGCATTTCAGAAAAGATGAGAGCACAGATTAGAGGATTAGATCAAGCCAGCCGAAATATTCAAGATGGAGTATCATTAGTAGATGTAGCAGATGGAGCTCTACAGGAAACACATAATATTCTACAAAGACAAAGAGAACTTTTAGTACAAGCAGCAAATGATACAAATACAGCAGAAGATAAAGATGCTATTCAGAAAGAAATTACGGCATTAATATTGGAAATCGATGATATTTTTGAAAAGACAGAATTTAATGGTATCAAGATATTTAAGGGACACATAAATTATTTAAAAGGACCTAGTTATAAATTTGAAACAAATACAAAAGAAGATATTATAAATGATACAAGCACACAAAAATCAGGGGTTATATGGATTCCGAAAAATGATCCCTTGCCTCTTCCATCAACCAATGTTCAAGTAAGTGATGTGACATCAACCAGTTCAAAACATATAATAGAAAATGAATGGGTATATGACAAAGATGAAATGGAAAGAGAAAGTTATGCTTATGAGTACAAAGATGTTGAAACTATAATAGAACAGAATACTACAACAACTATAAATAAGACTTATCAGGATTTAAGCTCAACAGTAGCTGCTCCTTATACGAATTTAAAAGATCCTAGAATTATGGTAGGTGGTAGGGGATATTTAAACTTTTCAAATGAGAATGGAACACAAAGCTTATCTTGTGCAATGTCTCAATTAGGAATAGAAATAGATGGACAAAATCAAATAATGGATTTATATACAACATATGCTATCACATGTGTTACAGATAAAGACAAAAATGATAAAATAGTAACGAGTACATATGATTTTCCAAATGGAATACAATTATCCCAAAAAATAATCTTAGATGAAGTTAATAATAAATATAAAATAGAATATACTGTAAAAAATAATTCTACAGAGAAACATGATATAAAAGTAAGATTAGCTTTTGATACTATGAATACTTATACTGCTCCTGATGCTGAAGTAAATAATCCTCAACATACTTATTCTGTAGAAAATGATACAGCTAAAATTACAGTTAGTGCTGATTCTTCCTCAAATTTAACAAAATCGGCATATGGTGATATTGGAGATATATATGGAGATTGGGATGCTACAAAATTAGTAGATAAAAAACCAGTTAACTATCACACAGGAGTAGGATATTGGTGGGAGAAACAAGATTTAACAGCAGGAGATAGTGTGACATTTTCTGTGTCTTATGGACCAATTGATTTAAAAGTAAAACCAATACAAGAAACAGCAGAAACAATTGCACAGGGAAAGATTATAACAACAGAAAAGATAAATAAGCTAGAAGTAAAATATAAACCAACTTATTTGATGATACAGTCAGGTGCGAATGAAAAACAAGCTATTTCTATACGTCAATATTATTTAAATGCAACAGGAAAGCCATTAAATTTAGAGAAAATAAATGTTTCTGATACAGATCATTCATTAATATCTATGGATAAAGCGATCAATAAAATGAGTAAAATCCGCTCTGATTATGGAGCTAAAAGAAATCGTTTAGAGTATGCGATGGCAGTAGATGATAATGGGGCTGAGAACACTCAGGCGGCAGAATCAAGGATTCGAGATACTGATATGGCAAAAGAAATGATTCAATATTCAAAAGGAAACATTTTACAACAGGCATCTCAAGCAATATTGGTTCAGGCGAATCAATCTAAACAGGGAGTTTTAAACTTATTATCTGGAATATAAGGGAAATATAAATAAGAATGTTATTTGATTTTGAAAGAAAGTTATTAGTTTTTCCAGTTTTTGAAAATTGAATTTTATAATATTTATAGAATAAAAAGATGGAATGGTTACTTTATGGGTTACAGTTTGGCTTATTTGAGTAGCAAAGGGTCGCTGCGGCAAGGAAGTATTCCAGCGAAGCCGCGCTCTCGCTCCGTG
>CANRVK010000288.1 GCA_947643285.1 uncultured Eubacteriaceae bacterium | reverse complement strand
AAGGGTGTAAAAGAGAAGATTATTTGGTATTAGCTGGAAGTTTGCCTGCTTCTGTCAATCAGGAAATATATGATAGGATATTTAAGTTATTATCGAAAGAACAGGTATCTATTGTGGTGGATGCATCAGGGTCTCTCCTTTTGCGAATTTTGCCATATCATCCATTTTTGATTAAACCTAATTTAGAGGAGTTAGGAGAGTTATTTCAGACAGAAATAAAACAAAAAGAACAGGCTGTTTTTTATGCTAAAAAGTTAAAAACATTAGGAGCTAGAAATGTTTTAGTTTCTATGGGACAAGATGGAGCGCTGCTCATTGATGAAGATGGAAAGTTTTATGAATGTAAGGCTTTGCAGGGAGAGGTGAAAAACCCTGTTGGAGCAGGTGATTCTATGGTGGCGGGTTTTTTAGCTGGATATATCAAAGAAAGAAACTATGAATATGCATTGAAGTTAGGAGTGTGCGCTGGAAGTGCCAGTGCGTTTTCAGAAAATTTAGCCAAAAAAGAAGAGATAGAAAATTTGTGGGAACAGATGGGAGGATTTTTATCATAGACTTTTGATAGGTAAAAAGAAAAATGATATGATAAAAAAAGAGATAAGGAAAGGCTGAAGTAGTATGGAGGATTATATATTAATCGTGGATGATGTGAAAATGAACAGAAAGATTCTTTCACAGCTTTTTGAAAAAAGTTATAAAATTTTATCGGCAGAAAATGGGAAACAGGCGATTGAATACATAAAAACATATGAAAGTTCCATAGCAGTTGTGCTGTTAGATCTGATTATGCCAGTGCTAGATGGCTTTGGAGTGTTGGATTTTATGGCAAAAGAGAACTATTTATCTTCTATTCCGGTGATATTAATTACAGCGGAAACTAGGATAGAGAGTGAAGAAAAGGCATATTCTTATGGAGTATCGGATATTATATATAAGCCATTTGTGGCGAGAGTTGTGGTGAGGCGGACTCAAAATGTGATAGATCTGTATCAAAATAAAAAGAATATGGAGCGGCGTCTGAAGGAACAGGCGGAAGAATTATTGAGAAATGCACAGGAACTAAAAGAAAATAATGAGTTTTTAGTAGATGCTCTGAGTACTGTGGTGGAATTTAGAAATTTAGAATCAGGAGCACATATCCGATGCATCAAAAATTTCACAAAAGTTTTATTAAAAAAGTTGAAAGTACATTATCCAGAGTATCATATGGACGAAGAAAATATAGATATGATAGTGCGGGCTTCTGCACTACATGATATCGGAAAGATTGGGATCAGTGATGCAATTTTACTAAAGCCGGGAAGACTCACTACGGAAGAGTTTTCTATTATGAAGGCACATACTACGATAGGCTGTGATATATTAGCGAGATTCAATAGAGATAAAGAAAATCAATTTTATAAATATTGTTATGAAATTTGTCGCCATCATCATGAAAAATGGGATGGAAGGGGATATCCAGATGGATTAAAAGGAGAAGAAATTCCACTGAGCGCTCAAATAGTCGCAGTGGCAGATATCTATGATGCATTAGTGAGCAAGCGAGTATATAAAGATGCCTTCGCACATGAAAGAGCGTGCCAGATGATACTGGGCGGAGAGTGTGGGGCATTATCTCCTGTAGCATTAGAATGTTTTCGATTAGCACTAAAAGAATTTAAGATCATTGCGCAACAGAATAATGAAATAGAAGAAAAAGCTTGTGTGAGTTAAGAGATGGGTTAGCTTTTTTCTCATGAAATCTTTGGCGAGATAAATAAAAAAATAGTTCTATTATGACAAATAGATAGAAAAGAGTTGTCATAATAGAACTTTTTAAATTATTCTATATTTTATGCTTTTTGTGCTGTAATTCTCGCATAGAGTTCTTGTGGAACATAGGCTTCTATTCGGATACCATCTTCTTCATAAGCTTCTTTTAAAAGCTGTCCACTTTTTCTGATAATCTGTATTTTTCCTGCATCTTGATAGGAAAATAAATGATTGAGATAAATGGTTTGCTCTCGCAGCACTTCTTCTAATGAAGTGAGTAAATCAGTAAGTCCTTCTCCTGTTTTAGCAGAAATAGATAAAATTTTATCCGCTTTAAAATCTCTTAAAATAGGAGTGGAATCTAGTTTATCTTTTTTATTAAAGATGGTGATAATAGGTTTGTTTCCAATTTCTAACTGTTTCAATGTTTCATATACGATCTGCATCTGTGTATTCATTTGAGGGTTAGAAGTATCCACAACATGTAAAATAATATCTGCATATTTCGCTTCCTCTAATGTGCTGCGAAAAGCTTCAATCAGATGATGAGGCAATTTGCGAATAAATCCTACTGTATCTGTCAAAAGAATCTCCTGTCCACTAGAAAGCCGTAAATTGCGCGTAGTTGGATCTAATGTTGCAAATAATTTATCTTCTTCTAGCACATTTGCATCTGTGAGTCTATTTAACAGAGTGGATTTCCCTGCGTTTGTATATCCGACAATCGCAGCGATTGGCATACGATTACGACTCCTCTGCTGCCTAGATATTTCACGCGACTGTTTGACATTTTGAAGTTCTTTGTTAAGTTGTGCAATACGATCTTTGATAAGACGTCGATCCATTTCCAATTTCTTTTCACCCGGACCTCTTGTCCCAATTCCTCCTCCCAGACGAGAGAGAGAACTTCTAAGACCCACTAGACGCGCAGAACGATATTTTAATTGTGCGAGTTCTACCTGAATTTTTCCTTCTTTTGTGGAAGCATGAGCTGCAAAAATATCCAAAATGATGAGAGTGCGATCCATGACCTTTGTATCTAAAGCATCCTCTAAATTTCTAAATTGTGCAGGAGAAAGCTCATCATCACAGACAATGCCAGTAGCGTGCAATTTATCAATAAGCTCCCGCAGTTCTTCTATTTTCCCTTTTCCTAAATATGTGCCGGGATGAATACTTTCCCTATTTTGTATCACCATGGTCAAAGGGTGCGCGCCTGCTGTTTCCACTAATTCCGCTAATTCTTTTAAAGATTCTTCTGTATCATCATTTTCTTGTGTACATATACCTACTAAAATGACTTGCTCTAATTCTTGTTTTGTTTCTAATAGTTCTTTCATAAATAAACTCCAATCCGTTTGCATCAGGGATTATACAAACTATATTTACCGAGTTTTTAAAAATTCATATTCCCTGACAGCCGCACTATCTTCTGGATAAGCAGCTATATAAGCGGCAAACTTTTCCCTTGCGGTCTGAAAATCTAATAAATATTCATAAGTGATCGCTTCATTATAAGAAAGTGATTTTTTTGCATTTAAATCACCCGAGGATAGACCAGTTTGAAAATAAGTTAATGCTTCTTCATAAGAACCCTGTTCTAATTTAATCAGCCCTAATTGGTTATAAACATCACCATTTGTAGGATTTGCTTCAATATATTGCTGAAACATAAGAGAGGCTTGTGTATCATCTCCTGTAGCAGAATAAACTTTTCCTAAATAAAGAAGAGCTTCTGAGATATTGGCATCCTTCGCACTCAACAAATTTGTAGTGGCATTAGAATAATCTTTCATATAATAGTATATCTTGCCCTTCGCAAAATAATCATCTTTTTTGCCTTTTCCAGAAGTGAGTGCTTCCGATAAATATTGTGTTGCTTCTTCTTCATAGCCATATTGCGATAACGCCGTATAGATATTTAGATACATATCATAACTGGCATTTTTATCTTTTACTACTTGTTTAAAATCTTCTAAAGCTGCTGTCCGATTGCCATTTACAAGATAAGCACAGCCTCTTAAATAATAATGATTCTGCACTTCATATTTCACATTTAATAAAATAGTATAAGTTTCAATCGCTTTTTTATAATTGCCACTTTTTAATTCTGCAATCGCGCGGTAATCTAAGATATCGTATTCCATTGTTCCTACAAAGTTATCGGCAAGACTTAAAGCTTGTTCAAATGCTAAAATAGCATTCTGGTAGTCGCTTAAGGCGATACAGATAATTCCTTTTGCGCGGTAAGCAGCTTGATTTTCAGAATCTAATTGTAGAGCAAATCCTATCTGTGTGAGCGCATTTTCATATTCCCCTAATTCTACATATGCCATTGCTAAGTTTATGTAATATTCTGGTTTTGTTTTATCTTGTTCGATTGCCTGAGCATAGGAATTAACAGCCTCTGCATAATTTTTCTTATTATAATAATCTATACCAGCTTCATTATTCTTTGCACTTTTTGAGGAACATGCCGATAAAAAAGCGGTACTGATACAAATAGCAAAAAATAATTGTTTTTTTCCAAAAAGTTTTTTCTTTATCATCATAATGCTTCCATCCTATTTTTTATATTGAGTATGCCAAAAATGATAGAACAAACTCGGTTTCTTCGTCTATTATAGCAAGGGAAAGAAGAGTTTACAAGCAATAATTCTTTTACATACAAAAATAAAGATAGACAGTATATAAGTTTTTCGTGTAAAATATAAGGGAAATCTTAGAAGGGGATATTGTGATCAAAGGTTCGCTTCGGAAAGACATCTTCCAACGAAGCCGCGCTCTCGCTCCGTTCCAGACGTAGCGGTACTAAATTCGCAAATCCCGCTTCTTGCGGGTTTGCTTATTAAGTACCGACGTCTTCCAAGGGGCTTCTTTTGGAAT
>CANRVK010000287.1 GCA_947643285.1 uncultured Eubacteriaceae bacterium | reverse complement strand
CTGGAACGGAGCGAAAGCGCGGCTTCGGTGGAATACTTCCTTGCCGTAGCGTCCCTCTTTGTCACTCCAATAACTAAAACAATATCTATCCCTTTTGACTTTCACAATCATCTATACTTACTATTTATTTTTTTGATATTATATCTTCAAAAGAAAAAACTATTAATACAAATAATTTAAAACATTTTACTTATATATAAAATTATGATATGAGATTTTCGACTCAAATTATATATCATATAAATAAATTTTTAAACATATCAGAGTTATTTGCATAGAATGGAAAAATTTATATCGAATGCATTTATATCAGAATATATCTTTGACGGAAAGAATATGTCAGCTATTTTAGAATATAACAACTACTTTCAATAATTATTCTATTTGTAAAAAAAAATCAGAAATATATAAATAAACATACTAAAACTTGATTACAAGTCCATTATCTTTCGATAATCATTAGTTGACAAATTATCCCTCTAGTATAATAATATTCTATATATTTTCAAATATTTAAACAAAAACATTTCTAAAATATAAATATTCGCATAGAATCTATTTTAATACCCCACTAATTGGAATTGAAATTGTCCTATACTTACGTTTTTACTTAAATCAAAAGAAATTCTATCAATTTTTTTGTAATTTAGATTTCCCTTAATGAAATCACTAAAGTTTTAGGGTATCACCATAAAAGATAAAAGCAATAAATGTTTCATGTGAAACATCTGCCTCCCTCCTTTTTTCTCTCTTTTTTTAATTATCACTATTAAAATATTTTGCAAAATTTATTATTGAATATATACTTATTATAAATTTTTTTAACCAGATTATATTTATAATCTTTTATCATTTCATTAAAAAACATTTAAAAGTGTTTTTTTATTATTCATAAAACTATTCTTTATGTATTATTATCAATTTTTTGCAAAATAATAATGCCAAGTAGTTTGCCCACAAAAAAATTTTTCTATAAACTCTTTCACTATTTTTTTAACAGTTTCTACTGTTACACCTAAGTATAAAAATTTTTTATAGACAAACTACTTAATATTTCTCTTTAAAAAAATACTTTTTATCATTATCAATATAAATCTACCAAATTATTTTTAATTGCAAAAACCGCTGCTTGTGTTCTATCTGAAGCATTTATCTTTTTAAATATATTTGATACATGATTTTTAACGGTTCTTTCACTTATACTCAACTTATACGCTATTTCTTTATTAAATAGTCCTTCAGCTAACAATTTTAAAACTTCTATTTCTCTTTTTGTTAGACCTTCTAATTTAGACTCTCCATTCTCTCTATTCACCAATCCAGCATTTAGTATTGGTATTAAATCTGGTTGTATGAAGGAATCCCCTTCATAAACAGAAATGATAGCTTTTTTTAATAAAGAGGAATCTGAATCTTTTAATACATATCCATTACATCCAATATCCACAGCTTTTAATAAATATTCTACTTCATTGTGTACTGTCAATATCAAAACTTTTATTTTAGACTTAACAGCTTTTAACCTCTCTAATACGCCTAATCCATTTATATTTGGCATATTAATATCCAATAACAATATGTCTGGCGTACATTCTTCTAATAAATCAAGACATTCCTTTCCGTCACTAGCCTGACCTATCACTTTAAATTCTGGGTCTAATTCTAATAATTGTTTAATTCCTTCCCTAACCATAGAATGATCATCAGCTATTAATATTTTTATCTCCATTGTAATCTTCCTCCATCTTATTCCATATTAATCCTACTCTTGGCAGTATCACATTAATCTCTGTTCCTTGATTTCCTGAATTTATATTCATAACTCCATATAATAAATAAACTCTTTCTTTCATCATAGAAATTCCAAATCCGGAATTATCTTTTCTCACTTTTGTTTTTAAATTATTTACATCAAATCCAATTCCATCATCTTTAATATTTAATTCAATTTCATTTTCTTTATATATAAAACGAATATCCAGATTTTTAGCTTGTGAATATTTTTTACAATTTGTGGTAGCCTCTTGAATAATACGAAGGATTGTCAACTGTACCACAGAATCCATATCATAGGATTCTCCTTCTATTTTAAAACTAATTTTAATATCACACCCATTTTTCAATCTTTCAACTGCTCTATAAAGTGTATCTGAAAATCCAATATCATCATATGTCATAGGACGAAGATCATAAATGACTTTCCTCATATCATTAATAGCTTCTTTTAAAATTTTATTCATAACTTGAAGCTCTAATTTCGCTCGAATAGAATCTACATCTACAATTTGTGTTATAAATTCTGTTTTATGAATTAATGCTGTTAAGTTTTGTACTACAGTATCATGTAATTCTCTTGCTATGCGTTGTCGTTCCAATTCTTGTTGCTCTAATATTTTTAGTCCATATACTACCCTATCAACATCGCCTTTGAATACTACCTTTTCTTCTTTTGTCATCTTCTTTTCCTGTTTACTTGTATTCCTTAAATTCTCTAATGCTTCCCTTATCTTCTCTACTCTTATTTGGCTTTCTTTCATTTCACATTCTTTTGTATCTTTTTTCGTTTGTAGCTCCAATAACTGCATCTGCAAAATTTCTAATTCTTTTTTTACTACTTCATATTTTACAGGAATAGGAGAAAATGTTTCATAAGTATCATCTATCTTCTCTCGAATTGCATTTATCTTTTTCTCTGTTTCTTCTACTTCTTTTTTTAATTTATCAAATATATCTTTATCATTTTTTAACTTCTGTTCTGTTCTCTTTAATTCTTCCTGTAAATATTCTACCGCATATAATTGTTCCATTTCTTCTATCACCGTTACTGCAAACTTATAAAAAGCTATAAACTTTTCTGTTTCACTTCTATTTCATCACTTATACTTTATACAGACAAATTCTCCAATAAATAGCCTTATCAGTTTTATTATCTGATGTAAATAGTTTTTGCAAATCTTAATCCATTTATAATTTCCCTTTAAAAGTTCTTTTTTACCTTTTATAATATTATCTGTTTTACAGCAACCTCCTTCTTTTCTATTTTTTCATAATTTTGTTGAATTGATAGGAAATACTATAATAGATATTTTTTCTTCTAAGTTTTTTAATTTTTTATTATACTTTAATTACTTATTCTATACTATTTGTAAAATATCCTTCCTTCTAAAATCTATTCTCTTTTTAAAACCTTTGAAATATATAATGCCTATATTAATTCTAAAAATATTATAAATAACTATTTAAGTAATCTTATCATTTCTAATATAGATATAATTTAATTTACCATTTTTACTCTTATTTACTAAATTTTATATATCTATGCAAAAATTTATTTTATTTATTCATAAAATATTTCAATAATTAACTTATAAAATCAGACACAATTCTTAATTCTTTCATCTGTTGCAATTTCAAAGAATAAACTATTCATTTGTGATCATTATATCATATAGCTTTTATAGAAACAAATTTTTTTTAAATTTTATTTGTAAGTACTAAACATTTAGACTATAATAAAGATAATTACTTTTATCTATATCACGCCAGAAGGAGAATATATATGAAAACAAAACATAAATTAATCACCGCTTCTGTTATCACAACTTTAACTGCTGCCAGCATTACCGCTTTAAATAAAATGATTTTTATTTCCTCCACATATAAAGAAAACTTGTCCAAAAATAAAGGGCTAATTTATAAATGGAGATTTGGAAATATTTATTATACAAAAAGAGGAGAAGGAAAACCTCTTTTACTCATTCATGATCTCATTTTAGGAAGCAGTGACTATGAATGGAAAGAAATGATAGATACATTATCTTCTAATTATACTGTCTATACTATAGATTTATTAGGATTTGGTCGTTCCGATAAGCCCAGCATCACCTATACAAATTACTTATATGTTCAACTTTTAGGTGATTTCATTAAAAATGTAATCGGCAGAAGAACAGATGTTATTTTCTCTGGCTCTTCCTGTTCTATTGGTATTATGACCTGCTGCAATGATAATTCCTTATTTGACCATATAATGCTTATTAATCCTGATTCTATTTTAAAAACAAATCAACTTCCAAATAAAAAAACTAAAATACTAAAATTTTTAATTGAATGTCCTATTATAGGCACTCTCACTTATAATATTATGGCAAGTAAACACTTTATAACAGAAGACTTTCTCATTCATTACATGGCTTCACCCAGCACTTTATCCAATAAAATTATTTATGCTTACCATGAGTCAGCTCACTTACATGGCGCTGATTCAAAATATATCTTTTCAAGTATTATCAGCAATTATACAAATTTTAGTATATCTCATAAATTAAAAGATATCAACAATAGTATTTGTATTTTAGGCGGCAGTGAAGAAAATTATATTGAACAGACTATAAAAGATTATCAAAATCGAAACCCGATTATAGAATCTTTTCTCATTCCTCATTGCAAACATTTCCCTCAATTAGAACAACCAGAAGAACTCTTAAAACAATGTCAAGTTTTCTTCTCTTAATAGGAAATGAAATAATGGTTTCAAGTAGAGTATATTTTAGACAAAGGTTCACTAAGCCAAAGTGCTATTCCAACGAAACCGCGCTCTCGCTCCGTTCCAGACGTAGCGGACACTAAATTCGCGAACCCTTGCG
>CANRVK010000286.1 GCA_947643285.1 uncultured Eubacteriaceae bacterium | reverse complement strand
AGTCGGTAGAGCACTTGACTTTTAATCAAGGTGTCGGGGGTTCGAATCCCCCGTGCTTCATGAAATAAAAATGGTAACAGATTTAGATTTTATAGAAGATATGAGAGATAAGCGGATGTGGCGGAACTGGCAGACGCGCTAGATTTAGGTTCTAGTGGGAGACCGTGCAGGTTCGATTCCTGTCATCCGCATCATAAAGTTAGTTGTTAGTCAGAAGGAAATTTGAGAAAATTCGTTGGATTAAAAGGATTTTATATTGTAGTAGATGTGTGTAGCAGAGCAAGATAGAGCTTGGGTTACACATTTTTTATTTTGTATCATAATTAAGAAAAGTATTTGGTGATATATAAAAAATTAGAAAGGCAACTGCGATGGTGGGATGCAGTTGCCTTTCTTATACGCAAAGACACAACAACTCTGCATATTTTGAAGGAGCGGGTTGTATGTGCCAAAGAACAAACGGTGGGGAATGTTCTTTGGACTGATTCATACTTTAGCATTGTTTAAAAAAAAAGTCAATACATTAAAAAAATTTGGTTGACATTTTAAGATATTAGAAATACTATAAGAGAGTTGATAAGATATAGAACGAAACGTATGAAAAAGCGAGATAGTGGGAGAATGTTATGATTATTTTTAAAGAAAATTCATTGGATATAGAAACTTATTTGGAACTTCGCAAGTCTGTAAAGTGGAAGAAATTATCAAAGGAACAAGCGAAGCGTGCGCTTAAAAATAGTTTATATACAATATGTGCTTATGATTTTGACTTTCCGATTGGTATGGGAAGATTGGTAGGAGATGGTGCAGTCATTTGTTATGTGCAGGATTTGGTGGTCAGACCAGAGGCACAGGCAGCAGGAGTGGGAGGACAAATTTTAGAGATGTTAATTGCCTATGCCGAAAGTCTGAGATTAGAAGGAACAGAACTTATGTTGGATCTGATGTGTGCAAAAGGGAGAGAAGAGTTCTATAAAAATCATGGTTTTTTGGCAAGACCCACAGAGAATTTAGGTCCGGGAATGATACAATATTTAAAGGATAATTATTAAAAGGAAACATGTATTAACTCCTTTTTTTTCTGTGGAGTCTTTAAAGCTTTCTCTTCTATAGGAGCTTCTAAAATCAAGATGAAAATAAAAACAAAAAAGAAGCTAAGAGAACATAGTTTTCCAAGGGCGAAGAAGGGGGCGTGGTATTTTATTTCTATGGTATGATTTCCTTTTGTGATAGGAAAACCCATAAAAGCTGTATTTACAGTTTCAATCGGCTGCTCTATACCATCTACATAGGCAGTAAAGCCTTTATCATAGGGAATGGAAAAAGTGAAGTATCCATCTTCTTTTACTTGTACTGTACCTTTTACGATACTGTTTTTACAGCCAAATTCTGATCCAATGAGTGGACTCAGATTCTGAGACGTATCCATAAGAATCTGATAATCAAAGCCATACAGGTGAGGAGAAAATAGATGGTAGTTTCCAGCGGAAAAGGAAAGGTCTAACTTTTTTATTGGTTCTGTACTAGAGAGTACATAGTGAAAATCAAAATTTTTGTTAGGATAGATATCTTCTTTTCCTGTTAAACGATTAGTTATGCCATTCGCATGAATAAAAATATCTTCTTTAGAAGTTTCTTTTAGATGAAATTCTAATAGCTGTATTTTATTTTGAAATGATTTTGCGATGGGCAAAGTAATATTGGCTTGATTTATGACCAAGTAGGAATTAGAACTGTCATCTTTAGCGAAAGGCAGTTTTAATTCCTCTTCTATTAAAGGGCTGGTATAGTCAAAATCTTTTGCATTTTCTACTTGAATATGAGTGAGTAACGCTAATTGCTTTTGGGCAGAAGAAAGTTTTTCAAAAGTTTGTTTTCCCATAACAGCAGAGCTGGCATAAGCGATAGGAAAGACATTTTCATTTTCATAGAGAGTGTATTCTCCTCTCTGCGCTATTTTTTGATAGCCGATAGGAGGTTGTTCTTTAGTGATCAAATATTTTACTCCCATAAAGGTCTGAAATAAAATATTGTTAGAATCCTGACAGGTAATCGCGTTTGAAGAAGAATCTGCATTTCCGATTAAACTTTTATGAAATTCATTATATGCACTACTGTAAGTAGAAGAATAGAGGGAGGTTAAATAAGCCTTTGGATGAAAAACATGGTTTACATTTTCTTTTTGATAATCAAGAATATTGATTCGAGAGAGTGCGGTATCGTCTTTGGACATGGCGATATCCACTAATTCTTTTACCATAGGATTATTTATCTCTTCTGCTTCTTCTTTTGAGATGAGGTTATCACTGAAGTTTACACCGATGCAGATAAAAAAGCAAAGGATCATAGTAGGAATACAAAGGTAGGAAATAGATTTCTTAAAAAAAGTGAGAGCATAGCAAATGAGAAAAATACTTCCTTCAATAAAAAAAGCGAGGCTCAATAAAGTGTGGTCAAAAAGAATGAGGGCAATCAGTACAAAAATAAAATAATGAAGAGAAGGCAAAGGGGTGGAGTATACTTCCTTTTTGCAGTCTTCTAGAAAAGAACCTACCATCAGTGTCATTAAAGGTAAAAAGGGAATAAAAACCTTTCCTCGCAGATATAATCCTCCATTTAATAAAAAGAGGAAAAAGGGAATCAGAAGAAATATACTAATTAGCCCTGCTAAAATTCGAGATGCTAGTTCTTTTTTTCGCAGAAAATAAAAGAGAGCGAATAAACTGATCGCGGTGAGTCCGATTCCATAAGGACTGTAAACAATATTTTCTAATATGAGTTTAGGACAAAAAAGTTGTAAGATAGAAATAGAGTTATTTTGGGTATCCTTAGCTCTTCCTGTTAAAATGGCAGAAAGAGAAGGAAATAATAAAAAAGCGGATATACCAATAGGAATAATGAGGCGAAGTGCAAAAGCACAGCCTGTTTTCCAAAAGTTTTTCCATGTACAAGAAGGATTTTTCTGATAAAAATGATAAATGGCATAAATAGTGATGACAATCAATCCTCCTACACTAAAAAAATAACTGGTATTTATCATGAGAAAAGTACTGAATATGAGAAGAAAACTTTTTTTCTTCTCAAAGTAAATATCCACGCCTAAGAGAGCGAGTAATAAAAAAGGCATATAGTTTACAAACATAATTTGTTTATGGCTGTGGTAGAGAAGCGGAGTAGAAAATTGAAATAAAAAAGCCGCAGTAAAAGCGATAAAAGGGGATAAACCTTGTTTTCTCAGCCAATGATAACAAAGTATCCCAGAAGCTAATAAAAGGACAATAGAGGAAAAGGCGATATAATCTGACATAGATATCATAGGAAAACAATAGGACAGCAAAATAATAGGATTTAGATATCCATAATAAGAAAAATGAAAAATATTTTGTCCTCCGCCTAAATGAGGTGCAAATTCAGGAAATAATACTTTGGTTTCATAAAATAAATTTCTAAAATAATCAGGAATAACACTATGCTGATTGATCCAATCGATAGTAGAGCCAAAAATATATTGATTGCGAGTGAGCAAAAAAATAATAAAAAGGGTAGAAAGAATGAGAATAAGCATATATAAAATATCTATTTTAACTCTTTTTCTAAATTGTGTCATAAATAAAAACCTGCCTTTCTTAAATAAAAATTTTCAAAAGAATATTTCATAATATGTAGCACTTTCCTAAAATAACAGTGATTTATAAAGGCTAAATGGTAAATTTACTTAAGATTTTATAAATTTAGGAAATCTTAAGGTAAATTTGTGAAATTATAAAGGTATTTCTTTTAAAGTAAAACTCTAGTAACAGAGCGGATATTCACCATTTGTTTTGTTACTTGTTCATAAAGAAAGCTATTTAGGAGGAGAAGTTTTATTATGAAAAAAGAAATACAGATTTTAAAAAACCGATATCTGCAGGGTGCTATTTTCTTTCTCTGTATCATATTAGTAGGGATTTTAGCAGGTTTTAATATGAGGGGAAAGAAAAATATTGAAAGAGAACAATTAGAAGCTCTTTCTTTAGATGAAACAAACAAATTGATGATCGTAGCACATCCAGATGATGAAACCATTTGGGGCGGTGGACATCTGTTAGAGGGAGGATATTTTGTTGTCTGCATTACAAATGGGGAAAATGAAATAAGAAAAGAAGAGTTTTTAAGGGCAGTAGAAGAAAGTGGAAATATTCCTCTTATATTGTCTTATCCAGATAAAGAATTTGGAATGAGAAGTCGTTGGTGGGGATATATTGATGATATAACAACAGATATAAAAACCATACTCTCTTTTAAAAAATGGGATATCGTTGTCACTCATAATTTAGAAGGAGAATATGGGCATATTCATCATAAGATGGTGAGTGCATTAGTGACAGGACAGAGAAATTGCGCACAGGAGGCAGAGTTTTATTATTTTGGAGAATATTATACAAAAGGAAAAGTATCTTCTATGGAAGTGGAGAAGTTGACAGAAAGTATATTAGAAAAAAAAGAGGGGATTTTAAAGTTATATCTATCTCAAAAATCTATTTGGGAAAAGTTTGGGCATATGTTTCCTTATGAAGATTGGGAAAAGATGCCTTGAGTGCAGAGGGGTCGCGCCGGAACGATACTATTCCAACGAAGCCGCGCTCTCGCTCCGTTCCAGACGTAGCGGTACTAA
>CANRVK010000285.1 GCA_947643285.1 uncultured Eubacteriaceae bacterium | reverse complement strand
TCTGTTTCATCTGAGGTGACAGTGATTGTTTTTGGAAGTCCTGTCACTAAATTTCTTCCTCGCACATCTAATGTCACAACTTCTGGTCTTTTATAGGCAGAGCCTATCTGTATCTTAATCTCTTCTGCTGTTCTTTCTCCGATCAGCAGATTATGTTTTTTGCGCATATAACGCACAATCGCTTCGTCAAAATCATCTCCCGCAATCTTAATAGAGGTGCTCACTACTGTACCTCCTAGAGAAATCACTGCGATATCAGTTGTACCTCCTCCGATATCCACTATCATATTTCCACATGGTTTTGAGATATCAATTCCTGCTCCGATAGCTGCTGCAATAGGTTCTTCTATAATAGAAACCTCTCTCGCTCCTACCTGATAGGTCGCATCTTCTACCGCTTTTTTCTCCACTTCTGTGACACCACTTGGCACACAAACACTGATGCGAGGTTTTTTAAAAGTCCTTTTTCCTAACGCTTTCCTGATAAAATGTTTTAGCATCTTTTCTGTTACATTATAATCAGAAATCACCCCCTGTCTTAATGGGCGCACTGCCATAATATTTCCCGGCGTTCTGCCGATCATAAGCCTTGCTTCTTCTCCAATTGCTTTAATTTTATTCGTATCTCTATCATAAGCTACAACAGAGGGTTCTTTTAGCACAACCCCTTTGCCTTTTACGTAAACTAGAATGCTGGCTGTTCCTAAATCAATTCCGATATCTGTCGATAACATACAAATCCCCTTTCTCATTTCCATTATCTTTCATTATAAACATATTATTCCGATTTTAAAAGGACTTTCTCAATAATTTTTTGAATCTTTTTAAAAAATTCTATTTCTTCCTCTTTCCATACCCTATCTTCTAACTCTTCTAAAAAACAGATAAAGCCACTATCTTCGCCAAATTTTATTGGTAATATCACGATTGCCTTAGCATTTAGATCCTCAAATGTATCTTGCCATTCTCTTGGAATCCAAATGCTGTTGATGACAGCGATTTCTTGCTTTTCTAAAATTTTCTGTGGGCTGGGCATCGCTTTTACAGAAATAAAAGCCATCAAATCTGGATCTTCTAAAATATCCTGCCGTACCCATTCTTGTTCACACTTACAATAAATAGAATTTTTCATATATTTATAAATTGCGATTCTCTCTATTTCCATCATTTTTCCTGCCATCTGAAAAATAGTTTGAACACTCAATTCTTCTGAAGAAATATCCTGAATCTTATCGTAAATATCTAAAATCTTTTCTTGCATAGATATCATATTTTTTAGCTTTAAGCGCTCTAACGCATAACCCTTTAGAGAAACAGACCCCATATAGTTTCCATAGTATTCTGACATATTATCGGTCAAAGTCCGCATAAATTTTAATATTTTCAATATTTCTTGTGTTTGACGATTCGCTAAACAGCACATTATCCATGTAGCAATTTGTTTTTCTTTATACATGATGGGAACACCTGCAATTTTTATGCTGGGATTATTTAACAAAAGAATAGCTTCTTTTCTGCCCACTGCTAAAGATTCATTCAATTCTTCTACTTTTCTTCTAAAACTTCCTAATTCTTGGATATCATAAAAAATGCCTTCTTCTTTTGGTCCAGACATATTGGTATAAAAATGATAATCCAGTCCCACAATCGCTGCATGAACCCCATAAATTTCCGTAAAAGTATTCTGTAATAATTCAATTCTTTGTTCCTTTATCAGTTCTGCTAATCTATCTTCCATTGTCATTTTTTTTGCAACTTCCCTGCTTGTTTCCATTTCCTGCTGCATTTCTCCCTGACCCTGTAATAGACGGCGTTCATATAATTTGCTTTCATTAATATTCGTAATAATAGTTTCTATATATTGTGCTTGTTTATAGTTATCTCTTATGATAGAAACATCTGCATGTATCCAAACAATCGTATTATCTTTCTTTAAAATTCTATATTCCTGCACAAACCTATTAGAAGCATTCATAATATTTTGATATGATTCTTGTTGTGCTTTTTTTCTATCCGCTTCATAAATAATATCTGCCCAACAAATTTTCTTTTTTAAAAACATTTCCGCTTCATAACCATAAGAAGCAATACTATCTGATATATACATAGGACAGGATTTATTATCCTCCCCTCGCATCTTCCAAAACATGATCACAATACCATGCCTTGTACTAAATGAGTTCATTATCTTCCACATTTCTTCATTCGGCAACTTCATCTTTCCTGTTTCATCCATATACGTTCACCGCCTTCTAGTACTATATTATCATTCAGTTTTTTATTTTCTTTAGAATCACGAAATGTCTTCTTCTTATTATATCATTAATATAATTAAAAAGAAAGTGAATACTATAGCATTTTTTATCATACAATATAAAAAACCTATACAGGGGGACGCCTATTTTTTAAAGGCTATCATTATGAAAGGATACATAGAAGAACGCGCACTTCAGATAGCAGCTTATATTATTGAAAATAATGCTACTGTTCGCCAGACTGCAAAACAATTTGGCATAAGCAAAAGTACTGTACACAAGGACATGACAGAACGCTTGGGAGAACTCAATCCCTCTTTGGCTGGACAAGTGCGATTTGTCTTAGATTTAAATAAATCAGAACGCCATATTCGAGGTGGATTAGCCACAAAAGAAAAGTATCTATCCAAAAAAAATGAAATGTGGTAGAATAATTTTGTATCTTTTGAAGAAAAATCTATACTAAAACAATAATTTTATTTAAAAACAAACGAGAAAGTGAGCGATGTTATGTACCATTATACTTTATTTCAATGGATGTTTTTCTTTTTTATCTACTGTTTTTTTGGATGGTGTATCGAATCTACGATTGTATCCATTAATAAACGACATTTTGTCAATCGTGGATTTCTCCGCCTTCCTATGCTGCCGCTTTATGGTTCAGGCGCTGTTCTCATCCTTTGGATTACTCTTCCTTTTCAGGAAAATATTATTATGATTTATCTAGTAGGTCTGGTTGGAGCTACTATTTTAGAGTATTTTACTGGTTGGGGCATGGAATCTTTATTTAAAATAAAATATTGGGATTATAGCAATCAAAAGTTTCAATTCAAAGGCCGCATTTGCCTCAGTTCTTCTCTTTTCTGGGGTGTTCTGTCTGTAGTTTTGACAGAATTCATTCATCCTCCGATTGAGAACTGGATATTTAAGCTAGATTCTTCCATCATTATGATTTCTTCCATTTTGATCGGTTTTCTTATGCTCATAGATACTATCATTTCAGCAAAAGCCGCTTTAGATTTAGCTAAAGTTCTAGAACAGCTTTCTGTCGCAAAAGAAGATGTCGAACATGTGGTAGAGCAAATAGAAGAATTAAAAAATTCTGCACAATTACAGATAGAAGAATTAAAAGAAAATACACAATTACAAATTTCTGCTCTAAAGGAAAATGCTTTTAAACAGACACAAGATCGGATAGAAGTGCTAAAAAACAGACTCTCTGAGCTAACAGAGAAAAGGGAAATAGAATTTAAAAAAATTGATTTCTTCAAATCACAATTAATCAAAGGACATCCTACTTCTTACTCCGCAAAGTTTAATACTTCTTTAAAAGAATTAAAAGAACGTGTTAATCAAAAAGTTCAACAAAAAAAAGAAGACTAAAAAAAGATAGCGGCTGCTATCTTTTTGTTGAGGGAGAGAGTTTTTATACGAACTACTGACCATCTAAAGCCAGTAGACTTTCTGCTTTATCGATCTTATAACTTTTTTCAAACTTAATTTATTTTCATTATTAGGGGGGATAGAGGCTATCCGTCCGTTAAGACGGACAACCTCCAGAGTTATGAAAATGTTAAGTTATCATATCATCTCTTCGATGATATGCTTATATCATAAAGGATAAATGTGTCCATTTTTTGTCCAATTTGTTAATTAATCATAAAATATTCAAAATAAAAATTAAAGATTTATAAAGAAGAATAGAAAGATACCATCTAATTGAAGGTTAATTATAGGAATGATTTAGTATATTTACAAGAGGGGGAGAAGCAAACAAAGGGGGACGCTCCGGCAAGGAAGTATTCCAAAGAAGCCGCGCTCCCGCTCCGTTCCAGACGTAACGGTACTAAATTCGCAACTCCGCTTCTTGCGAAGCTGCTCATTAAGTACCAACGTCTTCCAAGGGGCTTCTTTTGGAATACTTCCTTGCCTCTGCTAGTTCATTGGCTGTTCTAATCTGTGAAAAGCGAATCTCATGATAACTCACAATAATAATAGACTGAAACCGACTAAAATCGATAGGTTGAATATGCTGCTAAAGCAGCCTAAAGTTTCCTTTCTAAAAGATATTTTTCTTTTTTCTGTATTTGAAGTTATGAAATTAACCAAAAGATTTCGCCTGAAAGAAAGGGTTTTAATCCCATTATACAACCAATAAAAAGTCTAAGCTGTAGCATATTTTTAATGGCATTGTCACATTTTCTAGACAACCTTAAAAATAACTTTCTAACAAAAAGCTCTCTCCAAACTACCCCAAAAAATATTAATGAAATATGCCAAAAAACTAGCTATCGTTCCTAGAAGAATCAAGAAACTAGCGAGAGGGAAGGGACTATTCCAAAAGAAGCCCCTTGGAAGACGTCGGCACTTAATGAGCAGTCCTGTTAGGGGCTGCGAATTTA
>CANRVK010000284.1 GCA_947643285.1 uncultured Eubacteriaceae bacterium | reverse complement strand
CAGGAATTACATTCACTTTTTTCATTTTGCAATCCCCACTTATATTCTTTTTAACTCTTTTCCTACTGATTTAATCAATAAAGAACCATCTTCTGAAAAAAACTGAATTGTCCTACCATAATTTAATCCTGTATCTTCTGCCAAGATAGGAATTCTAAGACTCGCTAATTTCGCTTTTACTGCTTCTATATTCCTATCTCCCACTCTTCCTAAACTATCAGCCGCTGCACTAAAGGCGAACATCTGCGCTCCCCCAGCAATCTTTGCCTTTAGCCTCTTTCTATCAGCACCCAACTGTATCATATCATGTATTAATAAATCTATCCCCGTATCTGCATATTTAGCCGGATTCTTATCTCTTGTCATCTGTTTGCTATCTGGCAGCATAATATGTGCCATCCCGCTGACCTTCGTAATTGAATCATATAAACAGATTCCTACACAGGACCCCAACCCTAATGTAATGAGCGAATCTGGTAATTTACATACTTTTAAATCTGCCATTCCAACTTTAATTACATTTTCCATATATTCACCTACATTCCTAGTGCTTTCAGGATTTTTTCGTAGGATTGTAACTCAGGTATTAAGAGAAAATATCCATTAACTTCCATATTATCACCAAAATTAGTTTGAATCAATAAAACTTCATCTCCAATTTTTCCGAACTCAATAGCAGGCACGCTTAAAATAGCTCCTGCCATATCAATAGACACATATGGTATAGACATATCAATATTCATATTTAATAAAGAAGATAATGCAGTCAGATATGATCCAGTAATAATATTTCCGATTTCGCTGACAGCCGACATTTCCATTTCTCCGAAATCTTCATTTATCTCTATACCACTTCCTGCTAATAATTGTCCTACCAAATAATAGGCGGACTTTTTATCCATCATAAACATCATCATACCTTTAATGTCTTGTGATAGAGTTACGAGTATTGCGACCATAAGTTGTTCTTCATCACCAATAATTTCAGCCAGATATGGAAATTCTACTAATGCTACTTTCGGCACTTTCATATCGATTTTGGAATTTATTAACTTTGCAAGCGCTGTAGTTGCATTTCCAGCGCCAATATTCCCTATTTCTTTCAGAATATCTATTTGAATTTCATTTATTCCTTCTTCCAATGTAACCTTCCTCTCTCATTAATCAATTTCTGATATAATACTGCCAATATTGATAATAGATATTAAAGTCCCCTCATGTTTTCCAAGCATCGCTATGTACTGCATCCTGCTTTCTGAACCATCTACTGTTGGTTTTTCCATATGTTCCTCATCTAAAGTGACAACTTCACTGACCGCATCTACAATAATTCCGACAGAATTTTGTTTATCTGTCTTTATAATAATAATACGTGTATCCTTTGTATATTCTATTTCTTCTAACTCAAATTTCAGCCGCAGACTCATAATAGGGATAATCTCGCCTCGTAAGTTAATCACACCCTTATAATAATATTGCGCTTTTGGAACTCTTGTTATTTTCTGCATCCTCACGATATTATTGACATACTGAATATTAATTCCATATTGTTCTTTTCCTATTTTTGTCACAATAAATTGCTTTACATCTAATGCTTTCTTTTCTCCTAGTTCTATTTTTTGTTGTTCCAAAGTAATCACCTCTCTACAGTAATGTATTTACATCAAGAATTAATGCAACTTCTCCATCTCCTAAAATAGTAGCACCACTGAGAAGCTTATTATTATTTAAACATTTTCCGAGTGTCTTAATAACGATTTCTTGTTGACCGATCAATTCATCAACTACTAATCCTGCTTTTTTATCTCCTTTTTGAATAATTACAACAATTAGATTCTCCACTTTTTCTCTCTGTTCAATGTCTAATACATCACTTAAGCGAATCAGAGGTATGACATTTTCCCGAAAACTAATCACTTCTTTTCCTCTTATATACTTGATATCACCTACAGAAATATCCTCTATTGTCTGAATTGTATTGAGCGGAATCGCATATTTTTCATCTCCTAAAATTACCATTAAAGCTTGAATAATAGCGAGTGTGAGCGGCAGACGAATAACAAATGTACTTCCCACTGTCAATTCTGTCTTCACTTCAATATCTCCACCTAATCCCTCTATTTTTGTCTTTACTACATCTAGACCAACACCTCTTCCGGAAACTTCTGTAACCTTTTCAGAAGTGGAAAAACTCGGGCGAAATAATAAATCCAGAAAGGCTTTATCATCCATATTATTTGCCTGTTCTGGAGTGATTGTACCTTTTTCTAATGCCTTTCTTTTCACTTTTTCGATATCGATTCCATTGCCATCATCTCTCACTTCAATCACTACATTATTGCCATCTTGATAAGCATCTAGGAAAATAGACCCCACTTCTGGCTTTCCTCTTTCTTTGCGGATTTCAGCGGATTCTAAGCCATGATCAGCAGAATTTCTTAAAATATGCATCAGCGGATCACCGATTTCATCGATAACAGTTCTATCTAATTCGGTTTCCTCTCCACTCATATATAATTCCATCTTCTTATTCAATTTTTTACTCAGATCACGAATCATTCTCGGGAAACGACTCACTACACTTTCGATAGGAACCATTCTCACCTTCATAACGGATTCATGTAAATTCGTGGTAATACTCTCCAAATATTCTACTTGTTCACGAATACTCTGTGCGGCTTCACTTTTTTCACTCTCACTGACAGAAACAATTCCATTTTTGGCGGTGATCAATTCACTCACCAAATTCATCAAAACGTCTAATTTTTCAATATCCACACGGACAGATCTATTCACTACTGGTTTTCCAGAAGCTTGCTGATGTTGTGCTGGTGTCTGTCCTGTTCCTGTTGTTGGAGCAACTGGTTTTTTTGCAGCTACAACTGGCTCTTCTTTTATCACCTCTTGCACTGGCTTTTCTATATTTTCTACCACTGCTTCTGGCGTTTTAGATTCTTCTGTATATTCAGGAGTAGGTAATTCCTCACCTTCTACAGATTTAATCTCTGATATATTCTGCACAGCTTCTAAAATTTTTTATAAAGGCTCTCTTGAGATAATAAACAAGCTGAATTCATTTTCAAATTTCTCATCTTCGATATCTTGTGCGCTAGGTTCAGAACGGATAACCTCTCCTAATGGCTCAATATTTTTAAACACTAAAAATGCTCTTGCCGACTTTAATATACAGCTCTCTTCAATCTTTACTGTCACACCATAATATCTCATACCCATTTTTACTGCTTCATTTGCTGCATGTCTTTCAAAATCTGTCAAAACTACATCATGATATCCCGCATCTTCTGTCTTTTCTTTTTCTGCCTCTTTTTGTCCTTGTTTTGCTTCTACCGCACTGTCAATTTCATCAGATGGTGCTCCCTCTTTTAATAAAACAGCATTTAAACGAGCAATAATAGGTTCATTGTCATTTGTTCCCTCATCCGATGTTTCCATAATACAAGATAAATATTCTTCCAGAGCGTCTAAACATTGAAATACGATATCCACTAAATTCGGATTCACTTTCATTTTGCCTTCTCGCACTTCCATAAATACATTTTCCATATCATGAGTTAAGCGCTGCATCCTCTTATATCCCATTGTACCTGCCATTCCTTTTAAAGAATGTGCAGCTCGGAAAATTTCATCTATGGTTTCTTTATTCTCTGGTTCTTTTTCCAAGATTAATAATTGATTATTGAGATTCTCTAAATGTTCTTTTGTTTCATCAATAAAAATCTCTAGGTATTGGCTTACATCCATTATTGTACACCTACTTTCTTTATAATTGTATCAGCAATCTCAGTAATTGGCAATATTTCATTTGTTAATCCAGCCTGTGCGACCATTTTAGGCATTCCATATACCGCACTGGTAGCATGGTCTTGAGCGATTACATAAATTTTTTTCTTTTAATGCTTTCACTCCTACTGTATCATCTGCTTTCATTTGAAATTCCTTGTTTTAATAGAATAGCATCGAAACGGGCAATAATAGATTCATTGTCATTTGTTCCCTCATCCGATGTTTCCATAATACAAGATAAATGTTCCTTTAGAGCGTTTAAACATTGAAATAAAATATCCAATAATTCCGGATTCACTTTCATTTTGTCGTATTGCATTTCCATAAATATATTTTCTATAGCTTGGATTAAGCGCTTCATCCTCTTATATCCCATTGAACCTGCCATTCCTTTTAAAGAATGTGCCATTCGGAAAATTTCATTTATGGCATCTTTATTCTCCGGTTCTTTTTCCAAGAGCAATAATTGATTATTAAACGTTTCTAACTCTTCTTTCATACACTCAATAAAGTTCTCTAAGTATTCGCTTACATCCATTATTGTACACCTACCTTCTTTATGATTGTATCAGCAATTTCCGTAATTGGCAATATTTCATTTGTTAATCCAGCTCGTGCAACCATCTTAGGCATTCCATATACCACACTGGTAGCATCGTCTTGAGCGATTACATAAACTTTTTTCTTTTTTTTCAATGCTTTTTCTTACTGTATCATCTGCTTTCATTTGAAATTCTTTGTTTTAATAGAATGGCATCTAAACGTGCAATAAGAGGTTCATTTTCATTTGTTCCCTCATCCGATGTTTCTATAATACAAGATAAATGTTCCTTTAGAGCGTTTAAACATTGAAATAAAATATCCA
>CANRVK010000283.1 GCA_947643285.1 uncultured Eubacteriaceae bacterium | reverse complement strand
ATTTAGTACCGCTACGTCTGGAACGGAGCGAAAGCGCGGCTTCGTTGGAATAGTGTCTTTCCGGAGCGCCCCCTTTGGTTCACACATATAGTTTTTATTTTACAATATTATAGAATATCCATCTCAGATATAAAAGGAGTACTAATTAAAATGAAAAATATTAGTTTAAAACATCGTTTGATCATACCAATTGCGCTTTTAGGTATTGTAGCATTTTTGTCAAATATTCTTTCCATTATCAATATTCACAATGTGAATGCAAGTGCTTCCAATATCGCGGATAATTACATGGACGGCAAAAGCCGACTCGCAGAAATTTATCAATCTTCTATGAATATACATAAAATGGCACTAAGCCATATTGTTGCTACAGATTATAATACCATGATCATTCTTGTTCAACAAATTAAAGAAGAAGAAGCACTTTTAGATAATATGCTTTTAGAATATAAACATTATGTGATTTCGGCAGATCAGACACAGTATGAGGCACTTTTATCAGATTATATTTCTTTTAAACATGCGCTAGTCTATTTAGTCTGTGCCAGTGCAAGTCACAAAACTCAATATGCCTATACTCTCGCTAATGGTGATGTGGCTTCTTATGCAGATGCTATGAAAGAGGATATTGATGCCTTGAATGCTTCTATCAATGAACAAACTTCTGAAGCAAGAACACATCTTTCTACTGTATATTTTATATCTCTGGTAATCAGTGTAACTGCTGTTATTATCTGTATTTCATTGGTATTTGCGGATTTAAAACTTATCACCAATTATGTAGTGATTCCTATCAAAAATATCCTAAAAACTATTCAAAAGAGTTCTGGCAGCATCAATAATATGACTGGAGAGGTTTTAAAAAGAACTTATGCTTCTAAAGGAAGTGCTACAGATCTCTCCACTCTCGCAGAACAACTGTCAGCAACTTTTCAGGAAGTGGCAGGTAATGTAGCAGTCATCAATAATAATACCGAAAGTGTTAGACTAGATGTCCATAATATAGCAGAAGAATGTAGCAGTATTGCTGAATATACTGCTCATATGAATACTCGTGCAGATACTATGCAGAAGTCTGCTCAAAACAGCGCGGAAATCACTAATGCTAAAGCAGAAGAAATCTTATATTCTCTTAATGATGCCATTGAAAAAAGTAAAAGTGTAGATCAGATCAAAACTTTGACCAGTGAAATCCTCGCTATTTCTCAAAAGACACGGCTGATCTCTCTGAACGCTTCTATAGAAGCTGCTAATGCAGGAGCTGTTGGCAAGGGCTTCGCTGTTGTTGCTAAGGAAATACGTGATCTCGCTCAGTCCAGCCAAGAAACTGCCAATCGAATCCAAGAGATTAATAGTGTTATTACTGCTGCTGTATATAATCTCTCTGAAAATGCACAGCATTTAATCGACTATATGAATCATTCTGTTCTTACAGAATTTCATGAATTTGTAAAATCTGGTAGTCAATATAAAGAAGATGCTGCTTATATTCGTCGAGCTATGGACGGATTTCATGAACAAACAGAACATTTGAAGAATTCCATGTTTGGAATCGCAGATTCTATTGGTATTATTACAAAAGCTATCGACGAAGGCGCTAACGGAATCTCTAATGTCGCTGGCAATACTAGAAACCTCGTCAATGATATAGAAGATATCACACAGCGTATGGGAGTCAATCAAGAAATTGTAGAAGAATTAGAAAAAGAAACAGTGGTATTTGATAATTTGTAATCAGAAAAATTTTGCAGAGGACAATAATAGTATATTCTATTATTGTCCTCACATTTTCTGACTTTTCTGTGGTATATATAAAAATGGTGTTTCATATTAAAATGAAATAAAAATAGGTATTTTTGTGATAAATAATCTATCGTATTCTATGGGGGATAGTTTTGCTATTTTTGTTTTAAATTTTTGTTTTAAATATCTGAAATACGAGTCCTATATTTTTGAAGAAACTTCATAATTTTCATCAATATTTTTTATAATGATATTTGTTTTCTCTAAATAATCTATACTTTCAAGAATATAACTTCTTGAAAATTCTTTTGTGTTATTTTCTGAGTATTGTTTCAATAATAGTATTATATCTTCTTTTTGTATTTGGTTATTTTTTTGAATAATAAAAAGAACTGTCGCAATTCCTTTTAATTTTTTATCAGTGGAAATCTGATTTATATATGTTGTGGATTTTTCAATCGCAGGAAGCAATTTTTTAAGCTTTTCGTCTGTTTTTTTGCTGCATATTACTTTATATATTTGTTCATAAGTATCTTCTGTTTTTGTCAATCCATAATATTTTTGATATTCATTTAAAGATTTTCTATGAATATCTATGGAATGAGAATATGGTCCATCTTTCCACTTGTCAAACTCAAAATACTCTTCCTTTAAAAAATAATTCATAAAATATCCTGCTTTTTGTAATCTTAGAATATTGGATTTATTTAGATGTAATTTAATCTGTAATAAGATTAATTCAGAAAAATTTATCTTGGGCGGTTGTTTTGATATTATTTTATGGGAAACAGATGGTTCATATATGAAAAAGGTATATTCATTTTCTATATTTTGCAGTTTTTCAATTATAATATTTTTTACTATATCCCAATTAAGACCGCCATTTCCACAGCCTAATGGTGGTATTGCAATTATTTGTGGATTATATTCCATAATAAACTTTATAAGTTGGTCTAATCCTTTTTCAATATAATCTATTTTAGATTTTTCTCTCCATTTATTTTTCGTTGGAAAGTTTACTATCCATATTTCATCTTCTTTATAATAATGAATGGTATTTACTTTAAGTTTTCCTGTTTCACATGCCTTTATATATTCAAGATTATTTTGAGGAAAACGTATTTTAAATTGATATGCAATTCCTTTGCCCATAACTCCTTCACAATTTACAGTATTTATGAGGCAGTCTGCATTAGAATTAAAAATATCACCTGTCACAAATTTTATCATAATATCCCCATCCTATAATTTTATAAGATACAATTTGTTGCAACCATTTGGATAAAAGCTCTACATTCAATTTCTATATCCATTTTAAAGCCCATTGTTTTATAAAATTGAATTGTTTTTTCTGTTTTATCAGTAAGTAATATCTTTTGATATGTTTCCAGAATTTTTTTAAGTAATGCTGTACCGATTCCCAGATGCTGATACTCTGGTAAAACTAAAATGTCTTGAATGAAAATAATAGAATATCCATCACCAACCACTCTTATAATTCCAAGTAATTTTTCCTTTTTATATGTGCCAAAAATTTTTAAGGAATTTGCATAGGCATTTTTTAACATGAATGGATTATTTACATAGTTTGTCCAGCCTACCCTCTTATATAAATTTAATATTTCATCTTCTTTATATTTGTTATATTCTCTAATTGTAATCATGATACCATATATATTTCATCTTAAATGCTTTTAAAAGCAATACATCTCTTCCGAATACAAAAATACGATATACACGTTTTCCTTTTGAATAATTGGGTATATCATTTCTCTCAAAATTAATATTCATTTCTTTTAACTCTTTTTCTGCGCTTTTTATTTCGGATTCGTTCCAAACATATGCTACTAAATGAGCCTTGTACCATCTATTTCCTTTTAATACTTCTAATGTAAAATCAACTAATTCCTTTTCTGACATAAATGATTTCATGATCTCTTTATTTCCACGTTCTGAAGTTATAAAATTATATCTATCCCCCTCCTTTTCTATCACAATTCCCTCTGGCGCATGATGTTTTCCAATAGATATTTCTTGAAAAGAATAACATTCTTTTTCTAAATATTTTTCTAATTCTGCTATTGTTTCCATAGTTTCTCCTTCATTTTAAATTATTTCATTATTTCAGAATAAAACTTAATCATAATATACTATATATTTTTATCCTTCCCCCTGCCATCAAATGAGGCATAAAATCTATTCATGTCTTTTCCACAAAAATTTTTTGTTAGCTTCTTTTTATAATTCTAAAAAATCTAACTAATAATTTCAGACTATTGTCTTAAAGATAAACTGTTATCTATAATCTTTCACATTTAATGATTCTCCAAACTACTTCTATAAGAACTAATCATATCCTTTTTCTTTTATAAAATGGCTTCAAAATAATATTTAAAATCTCACTATTTATCTTTTTATTGATATCTATAATATACTAATTAAGCTATGTTCTATTTTAGTCTTCCTTATTATTTATATTACAAAATTATATCATAAGGTCTTTCAAATTAATATAAAATTTTTCTTTAAAAATATACAATATTCTATCTAGCATAAAAAAACAGAATTTATACAATAATTATAATGGGATTGATTTTAGAAAAGTAATAAAGAGTAAGAAGAATGAAGATATAATATGGGGTATTTTAATTAAAAATTCTTTTTAACAAGGAAGTATTCCATCTGAAGCACTTTTCCTGTTCTATTTCACACATAACAGACTTTAGATTCTCGATACATAACTGTGTTATTTATTAAGTATTAACATTTTTCAAGAAACTTTTTGACGAATACTTCCTTATCTCTTCTAGTTTTTAGTAATTTTATGAAATATAAAGAAAACATGTATATATATTTAATTTTCAAATAATTCATACTAGGGCGTGTTGAATAAGGGATAAACCTCTTATTTTTCTACATAATAGAAAGTA
>CANRVK010000282.1 GCA_947643285.1 uncultured Eubacteriaceae bacterium | reverse complement strand
TATTAAGTACCAACGTCTTCCAAGGGGTTTCTTTTGGAATAGGGCACTTTCCTGTGCTAGTTTATATCATGGGCAAATTTAAAAAGCTTGATGGAATTGAATTTTGCAATAAATTATGAGTATTACTGCTATTATATTTCAAGAGGCTGTTGTAAAATAACGGATTTCCTCAATATATCGTGTAGCGATTCAAAATGTTACTGTTATATATTGTGGAAAATTTGCATTTTGCAACACTCTCAATTTTTCTGGAATAGTCAAAAAACTAGCCGAGGCAAAGTAGTATTCCATAAAAAGCCCCTTGGAAGACGTTGGTACTTAATGAGCAGTCCTGTTAAGGGCTGCGAATTTAGTATCCATTACGTCTGGAACGGAGCGAAAGCGCGGCTTTGTTGGAATACTACTTTGCCTTTGCGAACCTTTCACCAAAATATTATCTCAACTCTTACTTTAACCAAAAATTTAATGATTGTTTCTCTTCTATTTTTATTTTATACTAAAATATCTTATTTTTTTAAAATTTTTTTATTTTGGATAGATTTTCATTCTTTCCTTTCGTATTTATAAATGTAACGCAAGGAAGTGTTATAAAAAACGTAAGCTTACGAACAGATTGGAGTAATAATTTATGAAAATAAATGAGGAAAATTTTATTTCACAGGCAAAGAAAAAAAATGAAAGAGCTTTAGATTATATGATAGAACAATATGGCTGGGTAATAAAAACTGTGATTCAAAAGCAGCTCTACCATCTCCCTGATTATCAAAGTGAATGTATGAATGATGTTTTATTAGGAATTTGGAATCATATGGATTGTTTTGAACCTGAAAAAAGCTCTTTTAAAAACTGGATAGCTGGTATAGCAAGATATAAAGCGATTGATTATAAACGGAAATATTTAAGAATTTTAGAAAAAGAAATTTTAGAAGAAGCAGAAGTTCCTTCTGAAGATTTGGTGCAACAAGCTCTATTAGAAAATGAGATCTCAGAAGAGGTACAAAAAATATTATCCTGCCTGTCAGAAGAGGATCAGATTATCTTTAAACGCCTTTTTTTAGAAGAATCCAGTTTAGAAGATATTTCAAAAGAAACAGGATTAAAAAAAGACACTTTATATAATCGCATCAGTCGCGGAAAACGAAAAATCAGAAAATGTTTTCCACAGTTTATCAGAAAGGAGATATAACTTATGGATAAAAATATTTATACTCTATTCAATTATATGGATAATGAATTAGAAAATTATGAAGTTTGTAAATTAAATGAATTGGAGATGAAAAAAATGAAAAAATCTATCAAGCGTTCTAATAAAAAATTAGCTGCATGTTGTGCTGCTGTTTTAAGCCTCACTCTTTTAGGAAGTTTCTTCCCAAATCAAGTATATGCAGCGGTAAAATTAGCTTCTTATCATATCAGCAGCTTTTTAGGAATCGAAAAAAATATTGATGATTATATCACAGTTCTTAATCAATCACAGACCTATGAAGGAATGACTGTAACTTTACATGAAGTAATTTTAGATGATAATGACCTCATTGTTTCTATATCACTCAACTATGATAATCATGAAAACACTTCCTTTGACCTTCTTTGTGCTGATCCGACTGTCTTTCTCAATGGACAAATGCCATTTGGCTACAGTGGCGGTATCAGTCAAGTATCTGACGGAAGTTTTGAATGTGTAGGAACTTATCATTTTGAAAATATTTCTTCCCAAGAAGATTTCAATATTGAAATTCTTTTAAAAGATATCACCATACAAAAAGAAAATACTACAGCATCTGTCAAAGGAAACTGGAATTATCATTTTACAGCAAATGGAAGTGCCTTAGCTTCTAATACTACATCCTATTTCTTAAATCAAAGCAGTACTCTTCCAGATGGAAGAAAACTCACTTTTGAAAAATTATCAATGAATGACGTCAACCAAAAAATTTCTTGTACTTTTGAACAAGGTTCTTGTGGTCTAGGATATGACATCAAGTTAGAAGGAGAGGATAATTTAGGAAATCCTGTAGAATTTCTTTTAAATACATCCGATGCTAATACAGCTATACTAAAAATTGTATCGATTGAAAATGGATATCTGAATTCAGATGCCGATTTTATTACTTTAACCCCATATGCTGCTGAATGGTCAAAAGAAAGCGGAAAATCCAACGATAATTTTGAAAAAATTGGAGAACCATTTCAAATTAATCTTCATACCAAACAATAACATATCAAATTTGAAATGCCAGCAATCATTATCCCTGAAATGATAACTCAATCCTGAAATGTTTCATTCCTTTTCAACATTTTTCTTAGCCATAATCTATATTTTTTACATTGTATTTACAAATTCAGCCCAAACAGAATCATGTAGATATTATAAGATTAACTATAATACCTACATGATTCTAAACTAATATACGAAACAAGAATATATGAAAACCATTCTTCCTCATATCAAATATACGCATTCAGACTTTTCTCAATCATTACAATATCCCGAAGTTCTTCTTCTCTGTCATAAGTATAATTCTCTGGAACAGTGTCAAACAGATCAATCCGCTCCATTTCACTATCAGGAAGCCGCCCCAAGGAGTGGACTTTTGCATAAAAAACCCTTCCATTATTCTGACCACTTCCATTTTCCCAAATATATTCATAGTCCCATAAAGGAATTATAGTACAGTCATTTATACCAGTTTCCTCAAAAAGCTCTCTTTTCGCTGCATTCATAGGAGTTTCGCCAGATTCCACATGCCCTCCCGGATGTTCGTAGCTCTTTCTATACTTGTGCCAGCAATAGACCCATTTTTCCTGATATCTAGTAAAAATAATCACAAACTCTATATCTTGCAACCATCCAGCAGGATATTCCGTCTTAGCCATTTCATTTCCTCCCGTAAAAATAAAACAAAAAACCTCACATCTTAAATCAAAAACATCCCAAAAAGTAATCTATCATTCCCCATTTATATCCTTTCTTTCCTCATACCATTTCCATAGTACTTCAAAATAAACTACTATCTTACTCACAAACCTGTCAATACGATAAACTAGCACAGGCAAGCCCCTATTCCAAAAGAAGCCCCTTGGAAGACGTTGGTACTTAATAAGCAGTTTCGCAAGAAGCGAAACGGCGAATTTAGTACCATTACGTCTGGAACGGAGCGAAAGCGCGGCTTCGTTGGAATAGGGGCTTGCCTGTGCGACCCTTTATTCAAAACCTATTTTGCTTCTATATATCCTTGTGCCTTTAATAATTCTGCACATAATATTGCACCACCTGCTGCCCCTCGAACAGTATTATGAGAAAGTCCTATAAATTTGAAATCATAAATACTATCTTCTCTCAATCTCCCTATAGAAATTCCCATTCCATTCTCAAAATCTACATCTAACTTCAC
The DNA here is from genome assembly GCA_947643285.1 of uncultured Eubacteriaceae bacterium. GTDB lineage: Bacteria > Bacillota > Clostridia > Lachnospirales > Lachnospiraceae > MGBC136627. The sequence continues at coordinate 1,305 of CANRVK010000282.1, read as the reverse complement.
CTGTGGTCTATTATCTTCCTCTAAATACTGAATAAATTGTTTTGGAGCACTCGGTAATTTTAATGTTTGTGGAAGTCCTTTAAAATTCACCAACTTCTCAATTAATTCTTCCTTTTTAGGTTTCTTTCTGAACTTCACAAAACCTGCAGCGGTATGTCCATTCAACACAGGAACACGAATACATTGACAGGTAATTTTTGGCGATTGTGCTTTTACAATCTCTCCATTTTCTATCTTTCCCCATAAACGAAGCGGTTCTTGTTCACTTTTTTCTTCTTCTCCGCCAATATAGGGAATGATATTTTCTATCATTTCTGGCCAATCTTGAAACGTTTTTCCTGCTCCAGAAATTGCCTGATAAGTGGTAACAAGTATTTCATAAGGCTCATATTCCATCCATGCTGTCAAAGCAGGAGCATAACTTTGAATCGAACAATTTGGCTTTACCGCTATAAATCCTTTTTTTGTGCCAAGTCTTTCCTTTTGATATGATATCACTTCAAAATGTTGTGGATTAACCTCTGGAATTACCATAGGCACATCTTTTGTCCATCTGTGCGCACTATTATTAGAAACAACAGGTGTTTCTGTTTTTGCATATTCTTCTTCTATCGCTTTGATCTCTTCCTTTGTCATATCTACAGCGGAAAAAACAAAATCTACTGTACTAGCAACTTTTTCCACTTCATTGACATTCATTACTATCAACTTTTTCACTGATTCTGGCATAGGAGTTGTCATCTTCCAGCGTTCTTTTACAGCTTCTTCATATGTTTTTCCCGCACTTCTCGGACTTGCCGCTACTGTCACTACATCAAACCATGGATGATTTTCTAATAGTGAAATAAATCTCTGTCCGACCATTCCTGTTGCGCCTAAAATACCAACTTTTAATTTCTGATCCATCTCTTTAAACTCCTCATACAATTTTTTGTTTTTCTACTGCGGACACTTGTATTCCTCTTGTGATATACTATACCATTTTTCAAAAAATTGCAACTACTTTTTTAAAAATTTTATTCTGCTATCGCTGAAAATCCTAAATCATCTAAGATCTCTACTGCTTTCTCTCCATTATTTTGCTCATCTTCAATCGTCACCGTCTTATTTTCTAAAGAAACCTTATGTTCTATTCCTGCTTCTGTCAAAGCCTTTTCTATTCTGGATACACAATGATTACAGCTCATTTCTTCTACTTTATAAGTTATCATAAAAATCTCTCCTTTATTATATTTTATATTTTTCTTCCTAATAGTCAAATCGGATATTCGCAATCCGCTTCGCTACTTGCTCATAACCTCATAG
>CANRVK010000281.1 GCA_947643285.1 uncultured Eubacteriaceae bacterium | reverse complement strand
GAACTTAGTAATGGCACGTAGCGATTACAGCTATGATATAGAAGGAAATTACTATGGTTTAGATGAAAATGGTGCAATGATGGTAGGTTGGGTAAGAGATAATACTGATAGCAGTAATGACAGACCTACAGGTGGAGATAAAACTAATGCATGGTATTACTATCAGAGCAATGGAAAACAAGTTGTAGTAGATAGTGGCGAAGAAGGAAAATGGAAAAAGATAGATGGAACATGGTATTATTTCGTTGCTGAAAATAGCAATGGAAAACCAAATTGTATTCTTACAAGTACCTATGCAAACATTGATGACAATTATTTCTATTTAAACGGTGATGGAAAGATGGCAACAGGGGTTACTAAAGTAGCAAAAGATACAGTAATTACTGGAGCTAGTGAAGTTACAGATAAAACAAAAGTAAGTGATGCTATTGATGTTTATTTCGCAAGTAATGGTAAAGTAGAAAGCGGTATTAAAGGAGATAGCTATTATATCAGCCAGGCAAAAGATGAAAACACACAACATTTTGAAAAGAAGGGTAAAATTGTATCCGGAAAAACTTTTGTTGGTGAAGTTAAAGGTCAGTTAGCAAAGAATTGTTTTGTTAAAGATGGAGATAATATTTATTATATAGATAAATATGGCGAAATGATTAAGAATGAGTCTTTAGAAATCACATTTGAAGATGGTCAAGAGTATAAGATCGTATTTGGTTCTAACGGTAAAGCTATTAAAGATAAAGACGCTGGTGATAAAGTAAAAGCCGGAAAGACTTATACTGTAGATGATGCTGTAAGCACAGAAATTCTTGGTGTTGCTATTAATGTATTTAAATAATCGATTAAATTTCTGAGAAATTCTAATTGCAGGGGCAATGGCTTTTAAGCCATTGTCCTTTATTATGCATAAAAGTATATAATAAATATTGTTAATATGATATGTTTCTATATAATGAGTAGGAAAAATGTTAATTCTCCTACTCAATTTTTTGATATTCAACGAATAAGGGTTTTTTAATTTACAGAAATAAATGGGAAATAATGTTTTTTTAGAATAATACTTGAAGTTTTGTATAAGCTTAGATATAATAAAGAATATCTATCAATAGAATGGAGGAGAAAAAATGAAGAGGAAATTACTCAGTATGTTTATTTGCTGTATGTTATGTTTTAGTATATTATATACTAATACGGGAGGAGTACAAGCAGCAACAGGAGCATTATCTAAAATTGAAGCAGAATATATAGGAGATGATTTGACCTATGGAGAAGAGATTGTTAAAGATGATATTCGTGTAAAGGCATATTATTCTGGCAGCAGTAAAGGTTATCGTTTGGATTCTAGTGAATTTGAGATTGATCCGGAAGAAATTACGGAAGAAAAAGGAACTCAAAGAGTTACAGTAAGTTATACAAATGATGGTGTTACAAAAACAGATAAAATTCGTATCAATATTCGTGCTCCCTATATAGAATCTATTGATGCAGAATATTTGGGAGATGGAACAGTAGTAGGTGGTTCTATTTCAAAAGAAGATGTGGAAGTGATTGCTCATTATGAAGATGGTTCAGAAGAAGAAGTAACAGATTTTTATTTTAATGATTATAAGATCAAAAAAGGAAATAACAAAATAACAGTTTATTATGAAGAAAATGGAAAAAGACAGAAAGATTATATTGAAGTAGAAGGTTTTGATGGAAAATTATTAGGTATTTCTGCCAGATATTATGGTAGTACACTAAAGGCTGGATCTCAAGTAGATTTATCTAAAATTACTGTGACAGGAAATTTTGATATCAACAGCAGATATCGTACAGTTGAAAGTGAAGTAACAGGCTGGACATTATCTGATTATAGATTAGTTCCGGGAAACAATGTATTAACTGTAAACTATCAAGATAAAACTAATACATATACAACTACAGTTGTAGTAAGAGCAGAAGGTGCTACTGCTCAATGGATAAAACAAAATAATAAATGGTATTATTTACAGAATGATGGTACTTATAAAACTAGAAACTGGTTACAAGATAAAGGAAAATGGTATTATTTCTTAGATGATGGTTCTATGGCTACAGGTTGGATTCTTGTAGATGGAAAATGGTATTATATGAATGCAGATGGTGAAATGTTAACTGGCTGGGTGAGCATTAATGGAAAATGGTATTATATGAACCGTGATGGTCAGATGATGACAGGCTGGATTATGGTAGATGGAAAATACTATTTTATGAATCATCAAGATGGTGTTATGATTACAAACTCATGGGTTGGAAATTATTATGTAGATCCAAATGGTGTTTGGACGAAAACAAGATAAATAAATATTATTATACTTTGTAAATAAATTTATTTCTGCAAAACAATAAACTAAATATACATAAGAAAGTAAAAAAGATAACATTTCTATATGAGAGATGTTATCTTTTTTGTTTCCATGAACTGATTTTTAAAATTTTCTAGCATTTATTATTGACAGAATAATTCTTGAAGTTTTTTGATTTCTTCGCTTTTGGTTTTAGGCAGGACATGAGTATATAAATCCAGAGTTATTGTGATACTGCTATGACCCAATATTTCTTGAACTACTTTAGGAGGGATACCCTTTTCTAATGCGCGCGTCGCAAAAGTATGGCGCAATACATGAGGAGTGATGTGCTCAAAAAGAATAAAAGGCTTTTGTTCTTTTTTACAGAGCAACTCTCTATCAGCATTAATGTGGTTTACAATATATTCCATATCATAAGCTAGAGTGCGTTTTCGGATAGGTTCATTTGGAAAATGAGGATGAGTAAAGACTAAATTTTGAATCTGATTATGACAAACAGATTTTTTATCCATTCTTTTTTCATTCTCAGTTTTTGATCGAGAGATTTTTAACTCTTTTAACATCTGACATATAGAAGGAAGGAGAGGAATAATTCTTCTGCTGGATGTAGATTTTGGAGTATCAATAAAAAAACCTGTATCTTTAAAATATTTTAGAGTTCCATTTACTGTTAAATATTCTTCTTCTAAATTAATGTCTTCCCAACGCAACGCACATAATTCTCCAATACGGAGTCCTGTAGAAAGAGCTAATTCATATAATTCTCTATAGGGGCTGTCCTTTATATAAGCTTGAAATATACTTTGTTCCTCTAAACTTAAAACCCGCCTAGTCTTATGTACCCTTTGCCTTGGAAATTCAACGAAAGAAACCGGATTTTTGACGAGAATATCATTTTTCACTAATTGCTGAAACATACCAGATAATATCCCCTTAGAAACATTTAAAGTACTGATAGCATACCCCTTTCGGATTAAATCATTATACATCTTTTGCAAATGTTCCACATGGATATCTTTTACATACATTTCTCCTAAATAAGGTCTGAGATAGCAATTATAATTTCTCTTATAGTTTTCAATCGTTCCTTTTTTTAAAGACAATTCTTTGTATTCCTTTAACCAAATCTCAAACCATTGGTTTAAACGAATCTTTTGTGGCTTACAATAAATCCCATGTTCAATCTCATATAATTTTTCATGCAACTTTTTTATCAAGCAATTTAAGTCCATATCATACAAATAATATCGGTTTCCCTGAAAAGAATAGGTCGCTTGATAACGTCCATCTGAGCGCTGAGAAATTCCCTTTGGTAAAATTCTTTCTTTTTGTGTCTTCATAGCTGCCTCCATTTATATATTATTATAGTCATTATTGTACACCAAAATAAGAAGAAAGAATAAAATAAGAGACTATTAATTTAACGAAATATATCATTAAACGAATAGTCTCTTATAAATAATTATAACTTCTTAGGAATTTTTATTAATTATCAAATACATTAACTTTAAGTCCCAGGATTTCTATTTCTATCTTATCATCTACAGTATAAGTTTTTCCAGCTTTTACTTTCTCACCAGCTTTATCTTTACCTGTAATAGCTCTACCATTAGAACCAAATACAACTTTAAAGTCCCCTAGATTTTCTGTTTCAATTACTAAAGCTTCATTCTTAACTATTTCACCGTATTTATCTACATAATAAAGATTGCCATCGAAATTAACTAAACACTCTTTTGCTAACTGACCTCTTACTTTACCATCAAATACATCTCCACTAATAACAGTAACATTATTTTCAATTTTTCCTATAATATTCTTATTATTATCTTTCTTTTTATAAGATAATGTTTTGGAATCGTTGTAACTTGAAATATAATAGCTATCTCCTTTGAGACCATTATCTACTTTACCATTACCAGCGATGCATATATCAATACCTCCGATTGTTTTTGTTTCTTCGTTAATATTAGCACCACTAACTATTGTATCATCTGCTACTTTAGTAACTCCTGTTGCCATCTTTCCATCATTATTTAAATAGAAAGTACCATCTTTAAGATCTATATACACACCTGCAAGAATAGCATTTGGTTTTACGTCTTTATTAGTTTTTTCTTTTATTTCGTCAGCAAATTTTTCAGTAACAAAATAATACCATGTTCCATCTATCTTCTTCCAATTTCCATTTGGATCTTCTTTATTTTCTCCTGTGACTTGTTTTCCGTTACTTTGATAGTAATACCATGCCTTGGTGCTATCTCCTCCTGTAGGTCTGTCATTACTGCTATCTTCATTATCTCTCACCCAGCCTACCATCATTGCTCCGTTCTCATCTAAGCCATAGTAATCCTTTTCACCAACCAGATAACTATAGTCGCTACGTACCATTATTAAGTCT
>CANRVK010000280.1 GCA_947643285.1 uncultured Eubacteriaceae bacterium | reverse complement strand
TATTCCAACGAAGCCACGCTTTCGCTCCGTTCCAGACGTAATGGTACTAAATTCGTAGCCCTAACGGAACTGCTTATTAAGTACCAAAGTCTTTCCAAGAGGCTTCTTTTGGAATTCCTCCTTGTCTTCGCTAGTTTGTTAGCTTTCCTAATTTGTGAAAAAATAGAGAACAAACCTATAAATACAAACTTAAGAAAATACTTACCTTTACTAATCCACTATACTTTTATTCTTATAAACAGTCAAACTATCATCTTACTTTCCAAACTTGCCTATACCGTAAACTAGCGCAGGAGCGCACCTATTCCAAAAGAAACCCCTTGGAAGACGTCGGTGAACCCATTGGGTTCAGAGAATTTAATGAGCTACGTCTGGAACGGAGCGAAAGCGCGGTTTCGTTGGAATAGGTGCTTTCCTGTGCGAACCTTTAACCTTCCCCCTTCCCCTCCCCTCTCATTTTCTCTTAATTTTTCTAACTTTTTTAATAATATTCTCAACTTTATCCTTTTGTTCCTCTTTTTATGACCAAATTCTTCTCTTTAACATCTAGTTTATAATAAAAAAATAAGAGAAATAGAAATATTTCCTTTTCTAAATAGTTTCTATCTCTCATATCTTATTTCCTATATCATTTTTTCTAAAAATCTAACAAATTCTAATTTGCTTTAAAATTGTAAATAGGTTTTAATATCTCTATGATATCTACAGAATCTTTCACAATATCTAAAATATCCTCTTTTGATTTATAAGCCATAGGAGCTTCATCTAATGTTGCCTCATTAACAGAAGTAGAATAAATTCCTTTCATCTGTTCCTTATATTCCTTTATATTTAATTTCTCCTTCGCCTGTGATCTGCTCAGAACCCTCCCTGCTCCATGCGGTGCTGATTGATTCCACTCCTCATTTCCCTTTCCTACTGCCAGAATACTGCCATCTCGCATATTGATAGGGATTAAAACCTTCTCCCCTTTGTGCGCAGCAATCGCACCTTTTCTTAGAACCATCTCTTGTACATCAATATAATTATGAATGGTATGAAAAGCATCTATTCCTTTCAAATTCATCTCTTTTAGAATTGTTTCTGCCATAAATTCCCTATTTATCTTCGCGAACTTTTGGCATATCTCTACATCAGCCAAATAATCTTCCATATATTTTCCATACAAATAACATAGTTCCTTCGGAATAGTGAGAGGTAGTGGTGTCCATGTCAATGTTTTCAAGTCCTCTTTTAATTCCTTTCTCCTCCCCTCTTCTTTATATTTCGCAATCATCTTTTCTTTTTGTTTTAAATATTTTTCTTTTCCTTTTTGTAAATCAACTGCCAGCCCCTGATATAATTCAGCCACTTGTTTTCCTAAATTTCTGCTTCCAGAATGAATAATTAAATACTTTGTTCCATCTATAGCTGTATCTACTTCGATAAAATGATTTCCTCCTCCTAATGTTCCTAAACTTCTCTCTAAGCGTTTTGTATCATTTAACGTGCGATATATTTTTAAACTGGATAAATCAAAACGTATTTTTCTTCCATCCCATACAGCCTTTCCAGATGGAATTTTATGTACAACTGCATCTAAATGTTCCAAATCAATTTCTATCTTCCCTAAATTTACTGTATACATTCCACAGCCGATATCAACTCCCACTATATTGGGCACTATTTTATCTGTAATCGTCATTGTCATTCCAATTGTACATCCCTTTCCTGTATGTACATCTGGCATCACTCGTATTTTACTTCCCTTCACAAATTCTTGGTCACATAATGTCTGAATCTGTTGCATCGCTTCTTCTTCAATCACTTTTGCAAAAACAACTGCTTCATTTTGTTTCCCTACAATTTTCATTTTAGTTCCTCCCATAATATCTTTATAAAACTCCTGGCTGCAAAATAGAAAATGTCACATTTTCACAGTCTATCTGCGCTAATGCACCATAAGGAATACAAATTTTAGGCTCTGTATGCCCAAAATTCACATTATATAAAATAGGCATATCTTCCCTTCCAAATTCCTTCATAACCTTACAAATCGCCGTTTTATACTCTGTATAATATTGTTCGTCTTGAGGTTTGCCCCAAATCATTCCTTTTATTCTCTCTAATATTCCCATACTTCCCAAAAATCTCAATTCATCCTCCAAATACCAAATAGGAGGTTTTTCTTCAGATGTTTCAAAAAATAAAATGCTATCATTAAATTCTTCTAATTTTGGAAATAATTTCGTTCCTCTCAGCATATGAAATGTTTCAAAACATCCCCCTAATAAATGCCCTATTACTGTTTGATCTCCCTGTAAAATTTCATACCCTCTATTACAATAATAAATTCTTTTTTGCTCTTTTAATCGTTCTTTCCAAGGTTTACTTATACTTGTCCACACTTCTGATGGTTCAATTTTTCCAATCACTTCTGAAGAAAATAATGTTTTTTTCAAATATTCTATCGTATAAGGATTCATCTCCAAATTCTCTGCAAAATCAACCAACAAAGATGGACCATAAAAAGAACTCACACCTGCATGATAACATAGAAAATGTGTAATAGTAGTATCAGAATATCCCATAAATATTTTAGGATTTTTATTTATCACTTCACTATTAATATAAGGCAGCATACGAATACTATCAGAACCTCCTATACAAGAAATAATTCCATTGATAGAATTATCCTTAAACGCCTCCATCAAATCCTGTGCTCTTTTCTCTGGATGTTTATAAATATATTCACTTCCTGCTAAGGTATAAGACATTTCTACCACATTTAACCCAAAAATCTTTTTTAATCTCTCTTTTCCTATTTTATATCTCCATAAAATATCCTCATCTCCTGCTCCTCCCCATGATAAACTGACTAATGCAACCGTATCCCCTTCTTTTAATTTCATTGGTTTTTTTAATCTCTTCATCTTCATGCTCCTTTGTACCTTTTATATATGTTTTTTCACTTGTTTTTTAAATTATCTTTTTTTCATCATTTATTTCATAATTTCTACATTAATATAACAAGCGTAATCAAAACATTATACTATAAATACTTTCTAAATACTAGAGCAGATATTATTATTTTTTTTTCTTCTATATAATTTAAGCATATGGCATACTTTTCTACTTCTCAAATACTATTATCACTCTACAAATCAAATCCCTCACTTTTCTGCAGCACTGCATAGCAGCGGAGTATTTGACCCTAGCAACAATCACAAAATATCTGCAATCAGCCAGTTAGGTCATTGCTCGTGGGAATAAATTTATTTATTATAACAAAAAAGTGCTATAAAATAGCACCTTCTCATCCTCAACATTTTTTTATTTATGTCCCGCAACCCATCGAAATCCAAAACCATATGCATTATCCACTTCTCTATGACTTCTAAAAAATCTCTCTTCTCTTTTTACTTCCAACTGATTTTCTTTTGCTGTTAAACTAGCAATTACACAGAATTGATTATAATGATCTGGATTATCAATAAAAATTTCAATAGGCTGTTCTCCCGGCTGCTTTAACACCACTCTCGCATTAGTATCCTGCCAGTTAGGCGTTCCCTCATAAATATAGGCAAATACAATTGCGAATTCTATTAACTCTGGCTTTTTAAACCACATATTCTCTCCATTCGCACTCTGCCCTGTTCTATCATCTTGGTCGAGAAATATATAAGGCACTGTATTCGCAGAGCCAAAACTATTTCCTAATGCTTGAATGACTCCTTGATGTCCTGTTTTCAGACGATACATACATGCTAAATCTAAATCTATTCCTGCTGTACTTCCGAATCCAAATAATCCCTTTTTCTTTCCAGCATTCGTATTCCAATTTAAATTAACATGAATTTCTTTCGCATTTTTCTCTAAGCTAATCTTATGACTATCTCCTCTTTTCTTCAGATTAACTGGCACTGTTTGTGATGTAGTTGTATTTTTTACAGTTGAATCGGCTGCAGAAAAAGATGGCGATTTTATTTCAGATTTAAAACTATCGCTCTTTACAGGTTCTTTTATCTCCTCTCCTCCAAAATATGCCAATAAAGCACTCAGTCCACCATTAAATCCGCTGGATACTAAAGATAGACGCCAAATGCCATCCTTTTCATAAATTTCAGCTAAAATTATCGCTTTTTCCTTTTCATAATTTTCTCCGGAAATTGGGAAATCAGCTACCCTTTGTTGATTTGCTAAGACAGAAAACTCTCCTCTTTTTATATCTTTCATAGTGCTATTTCCATCTGCTGCAACCGTAATCACTAATTTTTTTATAAATGTAGGAATCTTTTTAAAATCTATAAAAAAGCTTGTCATGTTCTTATCCATTTTCATCGAAACTGCATTTTCAGGAGTATGTAACTGATTATAAAATACAAAATATCTATCATCCGATAATTTATTTTGAGCATCCACGCCAAAACAGCTAATATCTATCTCTCCATTATCTATTGGAACAGAAACTTTTAATTCTATCTGATTATTTGCTGTTAAATCCCCTATTTTTACCTTTTGTCCCTTTTGTAATTCCATAATTTATCCCTTCTTTCGTTTCATTTAACTTTTCTATCCAGTCCCCTTACTGACTTTTTTATTATACCTCATCATACTAAATATTTCCAGATATTTTTTCTTTTTTACTTAACAAATAGTTATAGTTCAGCTTACTTAAAAATAAAGGGGCGCTCCGGGCAGCGGGTGTTGCAACGAAGCCGCGCTTGCGCTCCGTTCCAGACGGAACAGTACAAAAATCGCCGTCCCGCGACCAGCGGA